>DAHUXW010000010.1 GCA_027306925.1 Acidimicrobiaceae bacterium
CGCTATCGCGAGGGTCTCGACATCGGGTACCGCTGGTACGCGGCGCACGGCGTCGCGCCGCTCTTCGCGTTCGGGTTCGGCCTTTCCTACACGACGTTCCGGCTGTCGGGCCTCGAGGTGTCGCGCCGCGCCGCGCGCGAGCTGCTCACCGTCGACGTCACCGACACGGGGGCGCGGCCGGGGACCGACGTCGTCGAGGCGTACGTCGGCTTTCCCCGCTCCGCGGGCGAGCCACCGCGCCAGCTCGCGGCGTTCGCGCGGGTCACGCTGCGCGCCGGGCGCTCCGCGACGGTCCGCCTCACGGTCGCCCGGCGCGCCTTCGAGGCCTACCTTCGCGGGCGGTTCCGGACGGTGCGCGGGCGCTACTCGGTGACCGTCGCCGCGTCGGCCACCGACCCGGGCCTCACCCGCCGGGTAGCGGCTCCGTAGGCGGAGCGCTCGCCGGCTACGGCCGGCCGGCGCCGAGCCGCTTCGCGAGCGCCTCCAGCTGGTGGTCGAGCTCCTTCGGCAGGTGCGAGCCAAACTGCTCGAAGTACTCGGCGATGAGCGGGACCTCCCGCGCCCACTCGTCCGCGTCGACGGCGAGCAGCTCGGCCATGGCGCCCTCAGGCATGGAGAGGCCGTGGGTGCCGATCGCTCCTTCGGCCGGCAGCCAGCCGATCGGGGTCCGCACCGCGTCGCCCCTGCCCGAGCACCGGTCGAAGATCCACGCGAGCACGCGGGCGTTCTCGCCGTAGCCGGGCCAGAGGAAGGTGCCGTCCGCGGCCTTGCGGAACCAGTTCACGTAGAAGACGCGCGGCAGCTTGTCGGCGTCCATGCGGTCCGCGAACGAGAGCCAGTGGGCCCAGTAGTCGGCCATGTTGTAGCCGCAGAACGGGAGCATGGCGAACGGGTCGCGCCGGAGGTTCCCGACCGCGCCTGCGGCGGCGGCGGTCGTCTCCGACGCCATGATCGAGCCGAGGAAGACCCCGTGCGGCCAGTCGAACGCCTCGTGGACGAGGGGCACGACCGAGGCCCGCCGCCCGCCGAACAACATCGCGGAGATCGGCACGCCTTCGGGGTCGAGCCACTCGGGCGCGATCGCGGGGTCCTGTGCGCAGGGGACCGTGAAGCGCGCGTTCGGGTGCGACGGCGGCGAGGACGACGCAGGCGTCCACTCGTCGCCGGTCCACGCGGTGAGGCCGAGCGGCGTCTCCTCGGTCAGCCCGTCCCACCACACGTCGCCGTCGCCGGTGAGCGCGGTGTTCGTGAAGATCGTGTTCGCCGAGAGCATGAGGAGCGCGTTCGGGTTGGTGCGCTCGTTCGTGCCCGGGGCGACGCCGAAGAAGCCCGCCTCGGGGTTGATCGCCCGCAGCATCCCGTCCGGCCCGATCTTCATCCACGAGATGTCGTCGCCGATCGTCTCGACCTTCCAGCCGGGCAACGTCGGGATGAGCATCGCGAGGTTCGTCTTTCCGCACGCGGAGGGGAAGGCCCCGGTCACGTAGCGCACCTCGCCGTCGGGCGAGGTGAGCTTCATGATGAGCATGTGCTCAGCGAGCCAGCCCTCGTCTCGCGCGATGACGGACGCGATCCGAAGGGACAGGCACTTCTTGCCGAGCAGCGCGTTCCCCCCGTAGCCGGAGCCGTACGACCAGATCTCCCGCGTCTCGGGGAAGTGCGTGACGTAGGTGTTCGCCGGGTCGCAGGGCCACGGGACGTCGTGAGCGCCCGGCTCGAGCGGCGCCCCGACCGAGTGGACGCAGGGCACGAACTCGCCGTCCGACCCGAGCACCTCGAGGGCGCCCGAACCCATCCTGGTCATGATCCGCATGCTCACCGCGACGTAGGCGGAGTCCGTGAGCTGCACGCCGATGCGGGCGATCGGCGACCCGAGCGGTCCCATCGAGAACGGGACGACGTACATCGTGCGCCCGCGCATGCACCCGTCGTACAGGGCGTTCATCGTCGCGCGCATCTCGTCCGGATCGCGCCAGTTGTTCGTCGGGCCGGCATCTTCGGCGGTCGCGGCGCAGATGTACGTACGGTCCTCGACGCGCGCCACGTCACGGGCGTCGGAGCGCGACCAGTAGCTGCTCGGACGCTTCGCGTCGGACAGGCGCAGGAAGGTGCCGCGCTCGACGAGGAGCGCGCAGAGGCGCTCGTACTCGTCCGCGCTCCCGTCACACCATTCGACGCGGTCCGGTCGGGCGAGAGCGGCGAAGGAGTCGACCCATTCGAGGAGCCGGTCGTGGTTGGTCGGTGGCATCGTCGTGCGTCCTTTCTCCCCGGCCGCAGCCGAGCACGGGATACGAGACCCCCGAATCGCGTCCCGTGAGGGGTTGATCGTGCCTTGCGACGTCGTGACGCTCCGCCCATCCCCCGAACGGATCGAGTCAATGTAACCACCTTGTTTCTTCGGCACGAGTTGAACGTTTCACCCGGGCGGCCGCCGGACGGGCAGGCACGGCGGCGCCGGGTCCCTATCCGCGCGGCGCAATCCGTTAGCGTGCGAGCGCGATGGCACGTCGCGAGGACCCCGCAGACGACCACGGCACCGGCGCCCGCGCGGCGCGCGCCGTCCCGGGGCCGGCCGGGCGCACGCGCGGCGACGAGCGGGGGGGAGCGGCGAGCTCCGGCGGCGAGCGCGCCGCGATCGAGCTGCTCCGCCGGACGCTCCCGGCCGCACCTGCGGGGGAGACCTGGATCGGCGACGACGCTGCGGTTCTCGAGAACCCCGGAACCGGCTCGCTGCTCCTCGCGACCGACTGTGTCGTCGAGGGGGTCCACGTCGACCTCCGGCACTCGAGCCTCGCGGACGTCGGCTGGAAGTCGCTCGCCGTGAACGTGAGCGACCTCGCCGCGATGGCGGGAACGCCGGTCGCGGCCGTCGTCGCGGTCGCGGGAGTCCACGTCGACCAGCTCGCGCCCCTCTACGAGGGGCTGGTCGAGGCCGCCGCGCACTACCGGTGCCCCGTCGTCGGCGGCGACCTGTCGGCGGGCCCGGCGCTCACCGTGTCGATCGCGGTCCTCGGAAGCGTCGGGGAGCGCCCTATCCTGCGCAGCGGGGCGCGACCCGGCGACGTCCTCTGGTTGACGGGCGCGCTCGGGCGGTCCGCGGCAGGTCTCCGCCTGCTGCGCGACGGGTACGCGACCGGTGGGCGCGCCGCGGGGCCGCACTCGCCCGACGCCGGCCTCGTGGAGGCCCATCGGCGCCCGCGCGCCCTGCTCGAGCACGGATGGGCCGCAGCAAGAAGTGGAGCGACGGCGATGATCGACTGCTCGGACGGCCTCGCGATCGACCTCGACCGGCTGGCGTCCGCGTCGGGCGTCGGCGTCGACCTGTCCGCCGTCCCGGTCGCCGCCGGGGCGACGCTCGCGGACGCGCTCGGCGGCGGCGAGGACTACGAGCTCGTATTCGCCGCGCCGGACCCGGAGCGCGTGCGCGCGGCGTTCGCGGCGGCCGGCCTCGCGGAGCCCGTGGCGATCGGCGCGTGCGTCGCAGACCCGCGGATCCGCACGCTCGGCGGGGCGCCGCTCGCGGTCACCGGCTTCGAGCACCGGATGTGACCAGGCGGAACGCCCGCTGCGGCGGCGCGCGGCGTGGCAGCGAGTGGAGCGGGGGCCGGCTCGAGGTCCGCGCGCGAGGCGCCGCCCGCGGGTGGAGCTAGGAGCCGCTGAGCTCGACCGAGCGGCGGGGCGGCTTGGTCACCTTGCCCGCACGGATGCACGACGTGCACACGTTGATGCGGCGCGGCGCGCCGGCGACGAGCGCGCGCACGCGCTGGATGTTCGGGTCCCAACGGCGCTTCGTGCGCCGGTGGGAGTGCGACACGTTCATGCCGAAGTTCGGGTGCTTCCCACAGAGCTCGCATACCGCTGCCACGACGACCTGCCACCTCGCTCGCGCTGTGCGCGCCTCTCGGCCGTGGGACGCAGCCCGCGACCGTCCCGAGCGACTACCTGCCCGGGGACCGGCCAGCGAGGTTACCATCCTCGGCCATGGACTCGCGCACCTCGCCGGCGTCGCGCCGCCCGCCGGCGCCGGCGGGCAGTCGACGCCGGCCCCGGCGATGACCGGCACGGCAGCCGCCCGCCTCGGCGCGCGCGAGGTCGCGAGCGCGATGGTCGCGACCCGCGACCTGCTCGGCCGGCACCAGGCGACGATCAACCGGCTCAACGTCTTCCCCGTGCCCGACGGCGACACCGGGACCAACATGTCGCTCACGCTCGAATCGGTCGTCGCCGAGATCGGGCCGCTGGACGGCGTCCGATCGGGTCCCGAGGCCATGCAGGCCGTGTGCGCGGCGATCGCGCACGGGTCGCTCATGGGCGCGCGGGGCAACTCCGGAGTGATCCTCTGCCAGGTGCTTCGCGCGATCGCCCGTGTGTTCTCCGGCGATCCGGCGGGGGAGGTCGGCCCCGGCGAGATCGCGACGGCGCTGCTCACCGCCGCTCGGGCGGCGCGCGAGGCCGTGCTGCGCCCCGCCGAGGGGACCATCCTGTCGGTCGCCGACGCCGCCGCCTCGGCCGCCTCGGACGCAGCGGGCCGCGGCGCGACCGGCCGGGAGGTCCTCGCGGCGGCGCGCTCGGGCGCGCTCGTTGCGCTCTGGCGCACGCCGGAGCAGCTCCCGGTCCTCGCGCAGGCCGGCGTCGTCGACGCCGGGGGGGCGGGGTTGGTGCTGCTGTTCGACGCGCTGCTCGTGGTCGCCGGTGGCGCGCCGCCGCCCGACGAGCTCGAGCTCCCCGACGCCGTCCGCGCGACGCTCGCGACCGCGGACGACGGGCCGCTCGCGGGGGACGGCCGAGCGGCGCCTGGCGTCCACGAGCTGCGCTTCGAGGTCATGTACCTGCTCGAGGCGCCGGACGAGGCTGTCGAGCCCTTCAAGCAGGTCTGGGCCGGCGTCGGCGACTCGATCGTCGTCGTCGGCGGCGAGGGTCTGTGGAACTGCCACATCCACACCGACGACATCGGGGCGGCGATCGAGGCGGCGCTCGACGCCGGGCGCCCCCGCGACATCCGCGTGACCGACCTGGCGGACCAGGTCGAGGAGGAGCACTGGGTCCGGCACGCGTCGGCACCCGAGCCGCCCGAGGGTCCGCCGCCCGTGACCTCGGTCGTGGCGGTCGCGACCGGGGACGGGGTGCGCCGCATCTTCCGCTCCCTCGGGGTCGAGTCGATCGTCGCGGGCGGGCAGTCGATGAACCCGTCGACCTCGGAGATCCTCGCGGCGATCGAGGCCGCCCGCGGCGACGAGGTCGTGCTGCTCCCCAACAACTCGAACATCCGTCCCGTCGCCGAGCAGGCGGCCGCGATCGCCGCGAAGAAGGTCCGGGTCGTCGCGACGCGCGGGATCCCCGAGGGCTTCGCCGCGCTCCTCGAGTACGACCCGCAGGCGTCCGGCGACGAGAACGCCGAGGAGATGGGAGCCGCCGCGGCGCGCGTCGTCGCGGGCGAGGTCACCCGGGCCGTGCGCGCGAGCGACAGCCCAGCCGGTCCGATCGAGCCGGGCGACTTCATCGGGCTGTCGCGCGCCGGGGTCGTCGCGGTGGGCAGGACGCTCGCGGACGCGACGTGCGGCCTGCTCGCCGAGCTCATCGAGCCCGCGCACGAGATCGTCACGCTCATCGAGGGCCACGGCGCCGCGCCTGCGCAGGTGCGCCGCGTGACCGAGTGGCTCCACGCGCAGCACCCGGACGTCGCGGTCGAGCTCCACCCCGGTGGGCAGCCGATCTACCCCTTCCTCGTCTCGATCGAGTGAGCGGGCGCCTCGCGCTCCTGGACGAGATCGCGGTCGGCGAGCTGCGGGGCATCGGCCCGCGAAAGGCCGACGCGCTCGAGGCGGTCGGCGTGCGCACGCTGCTCGACCTGGTCATGTGCTACCCGCGCCGGTACGCCGACCGGACGGCCATCGCCCGTATCGTGGAGCTCGCCGAGGGCGAGGAGTCGTCCGTGCACGCGACGGTCCTGCGCTGCGCGGTCCGCCGGCTGCGCGGACGGCGGTCGATGGTCGAGGTGAGCCTCGAGGACGGATCGGGACCGGTGCTCGTCGCGACGTTCTTCAACCAGCCCTGGCGAGCGCCGCAGCTCGGCACGGGCACGCGCGTCGTCGCCAACGGCCGTGTCTCGCGGTTCCGCGGCAGGCTCCAGATGACCAACCCGCGCGTCGATGTCGTCGCCCGGCCGGGGCCTGCCCCGCTCGACGGCCAGGCCGAGTTTTCGGCCGAGGGCGTCGCTCCGGACGTCGCGCCCGCTCCGCGCGCGGCCGCGCGCCAGACCGGCCGCATCGTGCCCATCTACCCCCAGTCCGAGCGCGCCGGGCTCGCGTCGTACGAGATCGAGGCGTTCGTCGCGGCGGCGCTCGAGCGGGCCGCCTCCGAGGGCGCGTTCGAGGACCCGCTCTCGGACCGCCGAAGGCGCGAGCTCGACCTCGTGAGCCGTGACGAGGCATTCCGCGAGATCCACGCCCCGAGCAGCATGCCCGCGCGGGCCCGCGCGCGCCGGCGGCTCGCGTTCGACGAGCTCTGGCGCCTGCAGGTCTCGCTCGTCCTGCGCAAGCGGGCGACCATGGCCGCGTCGCGGGGCATCCGGCACTCGGTCGACGGCGCGCTCGTGCGCGCGTTCGTCGAGCGGCTCCCGTTCGCGCTGACCTCGGCGCAGGACCGCGCGATCGCCGAGGTCGCGCACGACCTCGCGGGCCCCTACCCGATGCACCGGCTGTTGCAGGGCGACGTCGGCGCGGGTAAGACGGTCGTCGCGCTCGCGACGCTGCTGTTCGGCGTGCAGGGTGGCTTCCAGGGCGCGTTCATGGTGCCGACCGAGGTCCTCGCGGAGCAGCACGCGCTCGCTGCCCGGCGCCTGCTCGAGGGCCTCGTCGTCGACGACGCCCGGCGGCTGGGCGGGAGCCGCGACGTCGCGGTCGGCCTGCTCACGAGCCGGACGCCGGCCGCCGAGCGCGACCGCATCGTCACGGCGCTCGGGCGGGGCGAGCTCGACCTGCTCGTCGGCACCCACGCCCTCCTCACCGAGGACGTGCGGTTCTCCTCGCTCGGCATCGTCGTGGTCGACGAGCAGCATCGCTTCGGCGTGGACCAGCGCGCGGCGCTCCGCGAGAAGGGGGCGGGCGCACACGATCCCGATCTGCTGGTCATGACCGCGACACCGATCCCGCGCACGGCCGCGATGACCGTCTACGGCGACCTCGACGCGACGGTCCTCGACGAGCTCCCGCCGGGGCGCGAGGCGATCGAGACGCGCTGGATCGCGGAGCCGGGCGGCGAGGCGGCGATCTGGGAGTCGGTGCGCGCCGCGGTCGCGAGGGGTGAGCAGGCCTACGTGATCTGCCCGCTGGTGCGCCCCGGCGAGGACCCCGAGGACCCCGGCGACCCCGAGATGCCCGCCGACCTCGACGACCCCGGGACCCTCGCCGACACCGGTGACCCCGAGATGCTCGCCGACCTCGACGGCCCGGCGGGAGACGGGTCGCGCCGGCCGGGCGTCGGGACGGAGGACCCGGCGGGCGATCGCGGCACCGCCGGTCCCCGGGGGACGGGCCGTCCCCGGGTGCTGCGCTCGGCCGTCGAGGAGCACGGGCGGCTCACGACCGGCGAGCTGTCGACGTGCCGCGTCGGCCTGCTCCACGGCCAGCTGCGCCCCTCCGAGAAGGACGCCGCGATGGCGGGCTTCCGCGAGGGCCGCATCGACGTGCTCGTCGCGACCACAGTGGTCGAGGTCGGCGTCGACGTGCCCGGCGCGACGGTGATGGTCGTCGCCGACGCCGACCGTTTCGGGATCGCCCAGCTCCACCAGCTGCGCGGCCGGGTCGGCCGGGGGCGCGCGCGTTCGACGTGCTACCTGCTCGCGCCCGATCTCGGCGACACGGTCGCCGCGGAGCGCCTCCGTGCGCTCGAGGCGACGACGGACGGCTTCGAGCTCGCGGAGATCGACCTCGCGCTGCGCGGCGAAGGCACGGTGCTCGGCGCGCGCCAGCAGGGGCGCAACGACCTGCGCCTCGCGTCGCTGCGCAGCGACCGCGACCTCGTGGAGCTCGCGCGCGCCCTCGCGGAGAGCGTGCTCGACACCGACCCCGGCCTCGAGCGGCACCCGGTGTTCGCGCAGGAGCTCCGGCTGTTCGTCGGCGACGACGAAGCCCGGTACCTCTTCCGGAGCTGAGCCGTGGCGCGACGGGGTCCGGCCGCGCGCGCGTGGCGCTAGTTTGCGCGCGTGCGCGTGATCGGCGGGGAGGCCCGGGGCAGGCCGTTGCGAGCGCCTTCCTCGCCGGCCGTCCGGCCGACGTCGGACCGGGTGCGAGAGGCCGTCTTCGACGTGCTCACCTCACTCGACGTGCTGCGGGACGCGAGCGTGCTCGATGCGTTCGCGGGCTCGGGCGCGCTCGGGATCGAGGCGCTGTCCCGCGGCGCCGCGTCGGCGACCTTCGTCGACTCGGACCGGGAGGCGGTCCGCACGATCGAGGCCAACCTCGGGCGCGTCGGCTTCGGGACCCACCCGGGCGTGCGCGTCGTGCGGACCGACGTCCTCGGCTTCCTCGGGGGTTCGCGGGCGCGCTACGACGTCGCGCTGCTCGACCCCCCCTATCGCTTCGGCGAGTGGGCACAGCTCCTCGAGCGGCTGCACGCGGGTGTCGCGGTGATCGAGTCGCGCACCTCGGTCGAGGTCCCCGACCGGTTCGATCTCCACAGGGTCTACCGCTACGGCAGTACGCTCGTGACCGTGGTGAGCGAGTCGGGACGAGCCGGGCCGGCTCGGGGGGGCGACCGCGGGACCGGGGGCGGCGCGCCGTGACCACCGCGCTGTTCCCCGGGTCGTTCGACCCGTTCCACAACGGGCACCTCGAGGTCGTCGAGCGCGCGGTCCGCCACTTCGACGAGGTGGTCGTCGCGGTCATCCGGAACCCGCAAAAGGCCGAACCGCTCTTCTCCGCGGCCGAGCGCGAGGAGATGATCAACGAGAGCGTCGGCCACCACGGCAACGTCCGGATCGTGTCGATGTCCACGCTCGTGGTCGACGTCGCGATGGAAGTCGGTGCCGACGTCATCGTAAAGGGGCTGCGCGCCGTGTCGGACTTCGAGAACGAGCTGCAGATGGCACAGATGAACCGTGAGCTCTCCGGGATCGACACGCTGTTCATCCCGACGGGCTCGAGCCACTCGTTCATCGCCTCGAGGCTCATCCGCGAGATCGCGCGCTACGGAGGCGACGTGAGCGCGTTCGTGCCCGACGCGGTCGTGCGGCGGATGAAGGGGCGCTTCGGTGAGTGACCTGCCGGTGGAGCCGACGCAGCCCGGCGCTGCCGAGCCGCGCGACCTCGAGTCGCTGCTCGACGAGCTCGTCTCGATCGTCGACAAGGCGAAGTCGATGCCGCTGTCGTCCTCTGCGATCATCGCCCGTGACGAGGTCCTCGGGCTGCTCGAGACCGCTCGCGCCGCGCTGCCCGCCGAGCTCCAGCGGGCGCGCCGGGTCCTGCAGGACCGAGACGAGGTCCTCCAGCGGGCGGAGCGCGACGGCGCGGAGCTCATCGACGAGGCGCGCGCACAGGCGGCGCATCTCGTGCAGCGGACCGAGGTCGTGCGCCAGGCGCGCCACCACGCCGAGCGGATCGTCGAGGACGCACAGGCCGAGGGGCGCAAGATCCGGCACGAGGCCGACGACTACGTCGACCGCAAGCTCGCCGCGTTCGAGATCGTCCTCGACCGGACGATGCGCACGGTCCAGGCAGGGCGGGAGCGCCTGACGGTCGTGCCCGAGGAGGACGAGGACGCGTTCGACGCGCCGTCCGGTGGGCTCGACGGCGGGCGCGCCGAGGAGGGCTTCTTCGACCAGGACCGGACGTGAGCCCGGTCCTGGACAAGGGCTCGCGCCGGCACCGCGGGCGGCCGTTCGTCGTGGCCGTCGCCGGGCTGCTGCGCGAGCCGGGCTCGCGCCGGCAGGTCGAGGTCGACGCGCCGATCGAGGACCTCGCCGTGAGCGGCTCGCACGTGCCCGAGCGCGCGCTTGTCCACGTCTCCGCGTTGCTCGAGTCCGTCCACGACGGCATCCTCGTCTCGGGAACGGTCTCCGCGAAGTGGGAGGGAGCATGCCGGCGGTGCCTCGACGAGGCCCGCGGCGAGCTCTGCGTCCCGGTGCGCGAGCTGTGCGTCGAAGGCGGCGACGTCGAGACCACGTACGCGCTGCTCGGCGACGAGCTCGACCTCGAACCGATCGCCCACGACGCGTGTATCCTCGAGCTGCCGCTCGCGCCCCTCTGCAACGAGGGCTGCCTCGGGCTCTGCCCCGAGTGCGGCGTCAACCGCAATCTCGAGCAGTGCTCGTGCGACCCGGCACCGGATCCTCGGTGGGGGCCGTTGGCACTGCTCGGGGGTGGGGCGCCGCAGGCGAGGGTGGCGAGCAGCGCCGCGGGGCCGGAGCCGGTCCCGGGCGAGACCACGGAGTAGGAAGACCACGATGGCCGTCCCGAAGAAGAAGACCTCGAAGTCGAAGAGCAGGAGCCGGCGGGCCTCGGCCTGGACGCTCACGACGCCTGCGCAGAGCCGTTGCCCGCAGTGCCAGCGAGCGAAGCTCCCGCACGTCGTCTGCCCGAGCTGCGGCTGGTACAAGGGCCGCCAGGCGGTCGAGGTCGACTGACGCTCCCCGTCGCAGTCGACGCCATGGGGGGCGACAGGGCCCCCGGTGAGATCGTCGCCGGTGCGCGCGAGGCGCACGAGCGCCTCGGGATCCCCGTCCTGCTCGTGGGCCCGGACGACGGGTCGCTCGGCGACGTCGGCGACCTCGAGGTGCTGCCCGCGCACGAGGTCATCGCCATGGACGAGGACGCTGGCCGCGCCGTGCGGACGAAGAAGGACTCGACGCTCGTGCGCGCGGCCGAGGCCGTGCGCGACAAGCGCGCGTCGGCCATGGTGAGCGCCGGCAACACCGGCGCGACGATGGCGAGCGCGCTGCTGCGGATGGGGCGGCTTCCCGGCGTCGCGCGGCCGGCGATCGCGACGCCGATCCCCGTGATCGGGGGCAGCCCGACGATCCTCGCCGACGCGGGCGCAAACGCCGAGTGCCGCCCCGAGTGGCTCGTGCAGTTCGGCCAGATGGCCGCGGCGTACGTCACCGCCCGCTACGAGATCCCGGACCCTTCCGTCGCCCTGCTGTCGATCGGCGAGGAGGAGACGAAGGGCAACGACCTCGTGAAGCACGCGCACGAGCTGTTCGCGAAGGGCGCCGGCGTGCGCTTCGTCGGCAACGTCGAAGGACGCGACCTGATGTCCGGGAGCGCGGACGTCGTCGTCGCGGACGGCTTCACGGGCAACGTCGCGCTGAAGGCCCTCGAGGGAGCGCTTGGCGCGTTCATGTCCATCCTCGGCGCCGCCATCGGCTCCACGCCGGAGACCCGCGCGGCGGGCGACGTCCTCGTGCCGGCGCTCCTGCCGTACGCGGCGGCGGTCGACCCGGACGAGACCGGCGGGGCCATGCTGCTCGGCGTCGACGGGGTCTGCATCATCAGCCACGGAAGCTCGTCGGCGCGCGCCGTCGTGAACGCGGTGAAGCTCGCGCACGAGATGGTCGAGAAGGACCTCGTGTCCCACGTGCGATCCGCGTTGCACGGCGCACCGGCCGCCGGCGAGTAGCCGGGCCGGGTCCCGGGCCGGCTCGGCGGTCCCGGGCCCACCGCCGGTACACTCGGCGGGGCCAGCGCGGCACCGTCGCCGCGTGGCGGGACGTGAAGGAGAGACCGTGCCCGAGACGACGCCAGCCACCGGGGCGCCCATGAGCAGAGGCGACGTCCTCGAGCTCGTGCGGACCCAGCTCGCGGACATCCTCGAGATCCCGGTCGACGGGATCGCGGAGTCCTCGTCGTTCGCGGACGACCTGGACGCAGACTCCCTCGCGCTCATCGAGCTCGTCGAGGCGCTCGAGGAGGAGCTCGCGGGGAGCGTCCCCGGGTTCCGGATCGACGACGACGACCTCGAGGACCTCCGCACGGTGCGCGACGCCGTGGACTACGTCTCGGCGAAGCTCGAGGAAGACTGAGCGACCCGGCGGGCCCGCGCGGCACGCGGGAGGACCGGACCGGGGTCTCGGCGCTCGCGGGTCGTCTCGCGCCCTACCTTCGAGATGGGGAGCTCCTGCGCCTGGCGCTCACCCACCGGTCGTACTGCGCGGAGACCGACGCGTCCGAGTCGAACGAGCGACTCGAGTTCCTCGGCGACGCGGTCCTCGGACTGGTGGTCGCCGAGCACCTCTACCGGGACCTGCCCGAGCTTCCCGAGGGCGACCTCGCCCGGATCCGCGCCGCAGTCGTCAGCGAGCCCGCGCTCGCCGAGGCGGCCGGCGCGGCGGCGGTGGGCGGAGCGCTCCTCCTCGGGCGCGGGGAGGCGCATTCGGGCGGGCGGCTCAAGCCGTCGATCCTCGCGGACGCGCTCGAGGCGATCGTCGGCGCGACGTACCTCTCGGGCGGCATCGACGACGCCCGCGCGCTGGTCGAGGACGTGCTCGGCGACGCGATCGCAGCCGCGTCCGCGACGCGCGAGCTCGGCGACGCGAAGAACCGGCTCCAGGAGCTCTGCGCCCGCCTCGGGCTCGACCCGCCCGGCTACACGCTGCACCAGAGCGGGCCGGACCACGCGAGACGCTTCGTCGCAGAGGTCGCGGTCGCCGGCCCTCCGGGAGCCGGCGCCGTCGGTCGCGGCGAAGGGCGCTCGAAGAAGCAGGCGGAGCGCGCCGCCGCGCTCGACGCGCTCGCGAACCTGTCGGGCGCGGACCGTGCCTGAGCTCCCCGAGGTCGAGACCGTGCGCCTCGACCTCGTGCGCGACGTCGTCGGGCGGACGATCGTGGCGGCCGACGTGACCGGTCGCCGCACCGTGCGCCGTCAGGCCCCCGTGGCGTTCACGGCGGCGCTCGCGTCGCGCCGGGTCGAGTCGGTCGGGCGTCACGGGAAGTACCTGTTCGCGCGGCTTGACGACGCCTCGGCGCTCGTCGTCCACCTCCGCATGAGCGGCTCCCTCCAGCTCGTCGCGGGGGGAGCGGGCGTCGGCCGCGAGCCCCACACCCATGTCGTGCTCGTCCTCGACGACTGCTCCGAGCTGCGCTTCGTCGACCCGCGGACCTTCGGCGAGCTCTTCGTCACGGGGGACGTCGCCCCCGACGGCCGCCCGCGCGCGCTCGCCGCGCTCGGTGTCGACCCGCTGCTCGACCCCCTCGACGCCTCGATCGTGCGCGAGCTCGTCGGCCGCCGTCGGACGGCCCTGAAGGCG
This sequence comes from Acidimicrobiaceae bacterium, assembly GCA_027306925.1. Taxonomy (GTDB): domain Bacteria; phylum Actinomycetota; class Acidimicrobiia; order Acidimicrobiales; family Bog-793; genus JAJZBW01. Next base: position 13,241 of record DAHUXW010000010.1, read on the forward strand.
ATGCTGCTCGACCAGCGGGCGATCGCCGGGATCGGGAACATCTACGGCGACGAGATCTGCTTTCGAGCGCGGCTACGGCCCGACCGCAGGACCGAGTCCGTGAGCGCCGGCGAGGCGTCCCGGCTGGCGGGCGCGGTCGTCGAGGTGCTCACCGAGGCGGTCGCCGCACGCGGCTCGACGCTGCGTGACGCCCGCTACCGGGACCTTCGCGGCGGGCACGGGGAGTACCAGCATCGCCACGCGGTCTACGGGCGCGCGGGCGAGCCGTGCCCGCGCTGCGGACGCGCCGTCGAGCGCGGGCGGATCGCCGGGAGGTCCTCGTTCCTCTGTCCCGCCTGCCAGGGTTGAGCGGGCGCGCGTGACGCGCCGGCACGCCGGTCGTCGGGCCGCGCGCGCCGGGCTCGTTGGACCGGGGGCGCTCCCGGGTATCGTGAGGCCGCTGTGTACCTGAAGACGCTCACGATAAAGGGCTTCAAGTCCTTCGCCGACTCGACGACGATCGAGCTCGAGCCCGGCGTGACGGTCGTCGTCGGGCCGAACGGCTCGGGAAAGTCCAACGTCGTCGACGCCGTCGCGTGGGTGCTCGGCGCCCAGGGGCCGCGTGTCGTGCGCTCCGCGAAGATGGACGACGTCATCTTCGCGGGCACCGAGCGACGCGCGGCGCTCGGGCGTGCCGAGGTCTCGCTCACGATCGACAACACGGCGAGGCGCCTGCCCATCGAGTTCAACGAGGTCACGGTCACCCGCACGCTCTTTCGCACCGGCGAGAGCGAGTACGCGATCAACGGCGCGCCGTGCCGCCTGCTCGACGTCCAGGAGCTCCTCTCCGACAGCGGCGTCGGTCGCCAGCAGCACGTGATCATCGGCCAGGGCCAGCTCGACGCGGTGCTCACCGCCCGTCCGGAGGACCGCCGCGCGATCATCGAGGAGGCGGCCGGAGTCCTCAAGTACCGCCGGCGGCGGGAGCGGGCCGAGCGCCGCCTCGAGGCGAGCGAGTCCGCGCTCGCACGCCTCCAGGACCTCGTCGGCGAGGTCGGGCGCCAGCTGAAGCCGCTCACACGGCAGGCGGCGGCGGCGCTCCGTCACGACGAGCTCGCGGCCGAGCAGCGCGCGCTCCGGCTCCATCTCGCGCGGACCGAGCTCGGCGACCTGAGCGAGCGGCTGTCGTCCGGGGCGCGGCGCCGCGAGGAGCTCGACGAGGAGACCGCGATCACGGGCGCGGATCTCGCGCGCACGTGGGCGGCCCTGTCGCTCGCGGAGGAGGGTGAGGGCCAGGTTCCCGCGGAGGACCTCGAGCCGCTCACCCGCCGGGTCGACGACCAGCGTCAGCGGGCGCGCCAGCTCGTCGCGCTGTGCCACGAGCGTCGGCGCGCCCTGGTTTCCCTCGTCGCGGCGCTCCCGTCCGTGGACGAGGTGGCGGCGCTCGAGGCCGAGTCGGCCAGATGCGCGACCGACCTCGCGCGCGCGCTCGAGGAGATCGACGCGCTCGGGCGGGATTGGGACGCGCTCGTGCGCGACGAGGCGGCGCTCGCGCTCGACGACCAGGACCCCGCCGAGCGGTTCGGCGCGGACGCGGTCCTGCTCGCGGCGTCCCCCGCGATCGGCGAGGCACGCGCCGCGGCCGCAGCGGGCCGCGACGAGCTCGCGCGCGCCCGCGAGCTGCACGCGCGCACGGCCGAGCGCGCGGAGGCGATCGGCGCCCGCGTGCGGG
>DAHUXW010000103.1 GCA_027306925.1 Acidimicrobiaceae bacterium
GCGCGGGCGCGGGCGCGCGGCCCCGCCCCGCTGTGGGGCGACGAGGCGGAGCGCGGGTGCGCCGGGAGTCGCGGCCACGTCAGTCGTCCGTCCCCGAGGCCCGCTCGAGCGCGTGCACCTCGTTCGCGAAGTCCGCGCCCCGCTCTTCGTACGACGAGTACCAGTCGAACGACGCGCAGCCCGGCGACAACAGCACGGCGTCGCCGTGCTCGGCGAGCCCGCTCGCGCGCACGACCGCGTCGTGCATCGACGTCGCGCGCACCACGGGCCACGGCCCGTCGAGCGCGTCGGCGACGGATCCCGCCGCCTCGCCGATCGCGACGACGCCGCGCAGCCGGGCGAACCGCCCGCCGTTGGCGCCCGCGCGCGCCGCGGCGGCGATCGCGGCCAGGTCCAGACCCTTGTTGCGGCCTCCGGCGATGAGCACGACGCTGTCGAGGCCGGCGAGCGCCGCGACGACGGCGGACGGGGTCGTCGCCTTCGAGTCGTCGAAGTAGGAGACACCGCCGACGTTGGCGACGAGCTCGACGCGGTGCGGCAGCGGCGATCCCTCCCTCAGCACGGCACGGCACGCGTCGGCGCGCCCGCCGGCCGAGGCCGCGACCGCGAGCGCCGCGAGCGCGTTCGACACGTCGTGGGGCATCGCCCGCGGCAGGTCCGAGAGCGAGGCCCACTCGACGGCGCCCGGCCCGACGAGCGCGCCCCCGTCGAGGTGGAAGTCCCCCTCGCTCGTCCCAAAGGTCACGAGCCGCCCGCGTGCGGCGCGCGCCCGGTCGAGCACGGCCCGGTCGTCCGCGTTCGCGACCGCGACGTCGTCACGCTCCTGGTGCGCCCAGATCCTGGCCTTCGCGGCCGCGTACTCTTCGAGGTCGCGGTGCCAGTCGAGGTGGTCCTCCGCGAGGTTCAGCCACGCGGCGACCCGGGGGCGGAAGCTCGTCGTGAGCGCGAGCTGGAAGGACGAGACCTCGGCGACCACGAGGTCGAGCCCCGGCTCGACGACCGCCTCGACGAGCGGGTAGCCGATGTTGCCCGCGGCGCGCACGGCCCGGCCGGAGCGTGCGAGCATTGACGCGACGAGCGACGTCACGGTCGTCTTGCCGTTGGTCCCGGTGATCGCGACGATCTCCGGCCCGCCGAGACGCGACGCGAGCTCGACCTCCGAAACGACCTCGACGCCGCGGGCCGCCGCGAACACGGGGTGCGTCGGCGGCACCCCGGGGCTCACGACGACGAGGCCGGCGTCGTGAAGGGCGCGGCCGAGCTCGCGCGGGTCCGGCCCGACCAGAAGCTCGACGCCGGCCCGTGACGCGGCCTCGACCGCGTCCGGCGAGGGTGCGTCGTCGACGGCGACGACCTCGGCCCCGCGGTCGCGCAGCACGCGAGCGACCGCCGCACCGGTACGGGCGAATCCGACGACGACGACGCGGCCCGGGAGCTCGCCGCCGGCCTCCCCCGTGGCGCGCGCGGTCATCCGTGCGACCTCACGCCGAGGAAGTCCGCGTAGAAGACGCCGAGGCCGAGACCGCTGCAGAGCGCGGCGAAGATCCAGAACCGGACGATGACCGTGGTCTCGGGCCAGCCGCCGAGCTCGAAGTGGTGATGGAGCGGCGCCATCCGGAACACGCGGGTGTGGAAGAAGCGGTAGCTCACGACTTGGATGACGACCGAGAGCGTCACGACGAGGAAGAGCCCGCCGATGATCGGGAGCAGCAGTGCGATGTTCATCTCGAGCGCGAGGCACGCGAGCCCGGTCCCGATCGCGAGCGAGCCCGTGTCCCCCATGAAGATCCGTGCCGGCGCCGCGTTCCACCAGAGGAAGCCGACGCACGCGCCCGCCATCGCAACGGCAGCGACCGCGAGGTCGATCGCGTGCGGGCGCGGGATGCGGTAGATCGCGTACTGGCGGTACTGCCAGTAGCCGATGAGCGCGACGCACGTGCAGACGATCCCCGACGAGCCGGCCGCGAGGCCGTCCAGGCCGTCGGTGAGGTTGACCGCGTTGGCCTCGGACACGATGACGAAGACCGCCCACACGATCCACGCGCCCGCGCCGAGCTCGATGCCCGGGACGTCGTACCGGGAGAACGCGAGCGCGGTGCCGGTGTGCGCCCAGTACAGGGTCGCGAGCGCGAAGCCGACTGCGAGCAGCACCTGCAGCCCGAGCTTCGCCCGCTTGTTCAGGCCGAGGCTCCTGCGGCGCCGGACCTTCAGCCAGTCGTCGGCGAGCCCGATCGCGCCGCCGAGGACGAACGCGGCGACGACGAGCAGCCCCGGCGCCGTGAACGATATGTGCGTCCCGACGTGACCGAGGACGTAGCCGGCGACGACGGCCGCGACCATCGCGATCCCACCCATGGTCGGGGTCCCGGCCTTGATGAGGTGGATCGCGGGTCCGTCCTCCCGGATGTGCTGGCCGATGCTCTGACGGTTGAGCCACCGGAGCAGCAGCGGGGTCCCGAAGCCGGACACGAGGATCGCGACGCCTCCGGCGGTGAATATCGCGATCACGCCGCACCCCCGGCGAGCGGCGTGCCGAGCCAGTGCGGCAGCGCGCGGCCCTGGCGCTCGAGCTCGGACCGGACGACCTCGCGGTCGTCGAAGGGCTCCGCCCGGTCCGCGAGCTGCTGGCTCGACTCGTGGCCCTTGCCGGCCACGACGACGACGTCGCCGCCTCGCGCGCCGCTGAGCGCGTACGAGATCGCCGCGCGCCGGTCGAGCTCGACGTGACAACGGGTGCCCTCGGCGATCCCCGCCCGGATCTCGTCGGCGATCGCCGCGGCGGACTCGCTGCGGGGGTTGTCCGAGGTGACGACCACGACGTCCGCGAGACGGGACGCGACGGCCCCCATCGCCGGGCGCTTGCCCCGGTCGCGCTCGCCGCCCGCGCCGAACACGACGAGGACGCGGCCGTCGCGGGAGCGCGTGCCGACGGAGCCGGCGGCGGCGTGCCGGGACGCCGCCGCGGCGCGCGCCGCGTCGAGCACCTGCTCGAGCGCTGCCGGCGTGTGCGCGAAGTCGACGACGACCGTGACGCCGTCGAGGCTCTCGACGATCTCGACCCGGCCCGGCACGGCGTGCGCGGCCTCGAGGCCGCCGACGATGGCGTCGTCGTCGACGCCGAGCGCTCGCGCCGCGGCCGCCGCGCCGAGCGCGTTCGCGACGTTGAACCCGCCGGCGATCCCGAGGTGGACGGCGCGCCCGCGCAACGAGAAGCGGCTCGAGGTCCGACCGAGCTCGAGGTCCGACGCATCGCGCAGCGAGTACGTGACCGTCTCGACCGCGGCGCGCTCGGCGATGCGCCTTCCGTACGGGTCGTCGACGTCGACGACCGCGAGATTGGCCCGGCCCGGCTCGAACAGCCGCGCCTTGGCCGCGAAGTACGACTCCATGGTGCCGTGGAAGTCGAGGTGGTCCTGGCTCAGGTTCGTGAACACCGCCACGTCGAAGACGATCCCGTCGACCCGGCGCTGCAGCAGCGCGTGGCTCGACACCTCGAGCGCGGCGGCCGCGTAGCCGCCGTCGCGAAAGCGGGCGAGGGCCGCCTGGAGCTCCGGGGACTCGGGCGTCGTGCGCGCGCCGTCGAGCGTCCCGACGACGCCGGTGCGCCAGCCGAAGCGCTCGAGGATCGAGCGGAGCAGGTAGGTCGTCGTCGTCTTGCCGTTCGTGCCGGTGATGCCGACCGTGCGCAGCGACCGGGACGGGTCGCCGTGGAACGCGCACGCAGCCTGCGCCATCGCGGCGCGCGCCTCGCCCGGAGCGACGACGAGCTGGACCGCGCCGCGGACCTCGTCGCCGAGCGAGCGCTCGCCGATGAACGCGACCGCACCGGCGCCGCGGGCGCGTGCGGCGAAGGAGTGCCCGTCGAAGTGCTCGCCCGTGAGACAGCAGTAGAGGGAGCCCGGGGTCACGTCCGCGTCGCGGAAGACCACTCCGGTGATCCGGACGTCGGACGGGTCTCCGAGCGTCGCGAGCGGCGCGACGCGCCCGGCGACCACGTCGAGCGCCACGGTCCTGTGCTCCATCGGTGCGGCGATCTGCTCCTGGTCCACGGCCGCGGCGCTCAACCGGCCGGGGCGACGGTCGTCGGGGCGGACGGCGCGACGCCGAAGTGGCGCAGCGCGTACCGCATGATCTCGGCGAACACCGGCGCCGAGACCGATCCGCCGTAGATCGGCGTCGGGTGGTTCAGCACGACGATACCGCTCAGCTGGGGCGCCTGAGCCGGCACGAAGCCGACGAAGGTCGCGTTCCACGCGCCCGGCACGTAGCCGGTGCCCGTGGAGTTCACGACCTGCGCCGTACCCGTCTTCCCGGCGACCGTGTAGCCCGGGATGTGCGCGAGGACCGCGGTCCCGTCCTGGACGACCAGGTCGAGCATCGGGACCAGCTCGTGGACGGTCGAGGCGTCGAGCACCCGCCGGCGGGGCGCCGGGGCGGCGAAGCGCTCGGTGCCCGTCGCGGACGTGGTGCCCGCGACGAGCTGCGGCCGGACGAGCAGGCCGCCGTCCGCGACCGCGTTGAACGCGTCGAGGACCTGCAGCGGCGTCACGGCCTCGCCGGTCCCGATCGGGATCGAGCCGAGCGACGACCCGTACCAGGTCGCCGGCGTCCCGATGATGCCCGGTGACTCCCCGGGCCACGCGAGCCCGGTCGGCGCGCCGAACCCGAGCGTGCGAAGCGCCCGGTAGAGGCGTGCCGGGCCGAGAAGTCGGGACACCTTGATCGTCCCGACGTTCGAGGACTGGGCGAGGATCTGGGTCGCGGGCATCACCTGGGTGGGGTGGAACTCCGCGTCCTGGAACCAGTAGCCGCCGATGTCGATCTCGTACGGCACGGTGAACCGCGACGTCGGCGCGATCAGGTGGTCCTGGAGCGCGAAGGAGAACGTCGCGAGCTTCATGACCGAGCCGGGCTGGTAGACGGCCGTCAGCGCGAGGTTCGACGGCGCCGGCACGATCGCGCCCTTCGGCCCGCGCACGAGGTCGACCATCGCGAGGATCGCACCGCTGTGAACGTCCTCGATGATCGCGATGCCGCTCTTCGCGTGGGTCCGGACCATCTCGGACTCGACGTCCTTCGTGGCCTCGACCTGCAACGGCTCGTCGAGCGTGAGGACGAGCCCGACGCCCTGGGACGGCGCGACGACGTGCTCGGGCGGGACGGGGAGCGCGTCGCCGGCCGCGGACTGCGCGACGACCTCGCTCCCGGCGCGGCCCGCGAGCGCGCGGTCGTACGCGTACTCGATCCCGGCGTCGCCGTGGCCGCTCGCGTACACGCCGCCGAGCACCGGCTCGAAGAGCGACTGGTCCATGTACACGCGCTTCGGGTCGGCCTGGAAGGTGATGCCGTTGATCCCGAGCGCCGCGATCTTCGCCTCGACGCTCGCGCCGACCTGGCGCGCGACGACGACGTAGCCGTTGCGCTTCGAGAGCGCCACGTCGAGCGCAGCGGCCTGCTGGCCGAGCAGTGGGGCGAGCGCCGCGGCCGCGGCCGCGGGCGCCGCGATGATGAGGTCGTCCGCGACGACGTCGACGGTCGGCTCGGACACCGCGACGAGCCGACCAGAACGGTCGTAGATCGCGCCTCGCGTCGCCGGCAGGCCGACCCGCTGGCGGATCTCGCTGGCGGCGTACGCGGCGTAGCGCGCGCCGTCGAGCACCTGGACCACGGTGAGCTGCAGCACGAGCCCGACGAGCGCGAGCGCGATGCCCACCGCGACGATCCGGTGGCGGCGCACACGGTGGCGGTGGCGGTGGCGGGCGTGCCGAGCGGCGGCTGGGGTTCCGGCCGGCCGGGTCGGTCGGCCGCCGGGGCCGGCGTTGCCGGCAGCCCCCGCGAGACGGCGCCCGCCGGTGTTCGTCGTGCCCGGCGCCGGGCTCATCCCCGCGCGCCCGTGGACGCGGCTGCGCCCGCCGGGCGGCGCGCACCGGGCGGCGCCGCGTGTCCTGGCGATGCCGTGTGTCCGAGCGATGCCGTGTGTCCGGGCGATGCCGTGTGTCCGGTGGCGCCGACCGGCGCACCGGACACCGGGACGGTCGCGGGCGGGACGGGAACGGACGCCGCAGTGGACGCGACGTCCGGCCCGGGGTCGACCGGCGCGAGGTACGACACGGTGCCCGGCGAGACCATCTTCAGGCGGCGCTGCGCGACCCCGAGGATCCGGCTCGGCGCCTCGAGGCTCGCGCGCCGGACCGCAAGCTGCTGGTCGGTCGCGACCGCCGACGCGAGCCTTTGCTGGAGCGCGTCGATGGTTACCTGGCGCGACGCGACGAGCGCCTGGGCTCCCGCGACCGTGAGCAGCGCGGCGACGAGCACGCCCGCGGACCCGGTCGCGAGCCGCCCGACCCGGCGCCGGCGCGCCCGCTCGACGAGCTCCCGCTGGCCGAGGACGCGGAAGTCCCGGCGCCGCTGCTCTGCGTGGTCACGACCGGGCGCGTGCTCGGCCGGGTGCCCGCCCGGGCGGGACCGCGCCGCGTGGTCCCGAGCCGCGGACGCTCGAGC
>DAHUXW010000015.1 GCA_027306925.1 Acidimicrobiaceae bacterium
GTCGGGCCGGGGCGGACCGCTCCGCCGACGACGAGCGGCCGCTCCGCTCGCGGCGCCCGCGCTGGGGTCGCTTCGGGCGCGGCGCGGACGGCCGTACGCGGGCGCGCACGCGCGCCTCGGTCCGTCCGAGACCGAAGAACCCAGGTCGCGCCTGCTCGAGGATCACGAACTCCGCGTCCTGCTCGTCGACTCCGAGCTCGTCGAGCGCGGTCGCGAGCGCCGATGCGACGTCACGACCTGTCGTCTCGACCCACTCCATCGTCAGCGGGGTTTCCTCGCTCGCTTGCCCTGCGCCCGAGGCTGCGACTTGCGGTCGGCCGGGGCGTTCGCGTTGCGCGCGGTCGAGCCCTGCGACCGGGCGGGCGGCTTCGCGCGGGGGGGCGTGCGGCCCTGCGCCGGCCGATCCCGTCCGCGGGGCACGCCGTTCGTGTCGGCTGTCCGCGAGCGCCCCGTGCCGCGCTCCTCGCTGTCCGCCGCGGACTGGAGCGCGGCGCCGCGCAGGCGACCGAGCAGTCCCTTGCCACCCGTGCCACCTTCCGGCGGAACCGCCCGCGCCGCGAGCACCTTCGGATCGTTCTTCGTGCGCTCGCGGAGCTTCGCGAGCGACGCCTGCAGCTGGGGGTCGCGTCGGTACATGAACTCCTGCTGCCCGATGCGGAACAAGCTCGAGACGATGAAGTAGACGTTGACCCCGGCGGGGATCGAGATGTAGATGAATGCGAAGATCAGCGGCATGACCTTCTGCATCTGCTGCATCTGCGGGTTCGCCTGCGCCGCCGCGGGGTTGCGCCCGCTCAGCTGCTTCATCTGGACGTACTGCAGCGCGATCGCGACGAGGATCATCATGATGTACGGGATCTTCTGCGGCCAGGACAGGCCGGGCGTCCGCACGGAGTCCGAGAGGTTGATGCCGAACGCGGGGAGCAGCTTGCCCGACTGCCCGTACGCGATGCTGTGGTAGAGCTTCGTCGTGTGGGCGATGTAGAGGGGTTGTACCTTCGTCACCCCGTTGACGGTGATCTCGTGGGTGAGGCCGCGGATCGTCGCGTAGAGGATCCAGAAGATCGGGAACTGCAGGAACATCGGAAGGCAGCCGCCGGTCGGGCTGACTCCGTTCTCCTTGTACAGCGCCATCATCTCTTCGTTGAGCTTCTGGCGTAGCTCCTGGCGCTCGGCGGTCGCCATCCCCGGCTTCGCCTTGTACTTCGCCTGGAGCGCCTTCATCTCGGGCGCGAGGACCTGCATCCGCATCATGGAGCGCGCGCCGCGCCGGGTGATCGGGAAGACGACGATCATCACGGCGATCGTGAGGAGCGCGATGGCGATCGCGTAGTTCGGGATGACGGCGTAGAACTCCGCGAGCAGCCATGCGAACGCGACGAACAGCGGGTGGACGAGGTTGCCGAGCGAGGAGGCGAAGATCGCCGCGATCAGGTGCACGGTCGCCGGCTCAGCCCGGAACCGGGTCGAATCCGCGCCCGCCGAACGGATTGCAGCGCGCGATCCGCCGTACTGACAGCCAGCCGCCCTTGACCACGCCGTGGGCCGTGACGGCCTCGGTCGCGTACTCCGAGCAGGACGGGACGAACCGGCACGGTGACAGCCGACCGCGCCGCGCGGCCTGGTAGACGCGGATCGCGCCGATCACACCGGCGCGCGCGACACGCGTTGCGCCACTCACGAACGCCCCCGGCTCGCTCTTTGCATCGTGTCGATCACTCGCTCTCTCAACTCGTCGAAGTGGAGGCCGTGGACGTCGGGGCCGACTCCGACGAGGTACGCCCCGGGCGCAAGACCGGAAGCCGCTTCGGCGGCGATCGATCGCAGACGCCGGCGCCAGCGGTTACGGTCGACCGCACCACCGACGTTGCGGCCGACCGAGTACGCGACCGAAACGGGCCCGTCGGGCCCGTCCGCCGCGACGAAGTGTACCGTGACCGGCCCGCTCCTGGCCCGACGGGGGCTGCGCGCCAGGGACCGGAAGGCCTGGCGGCCCCGGACCGGCTCAGGGCGTCCGTTCAAGCCGACAGGCGCACCCGTCCCCTGCGGCGGCGCGCCTTCAAGATCGCCTGGCCGGCGCGCGTCGACATGCGGTGACGGAAGCCGTGGCGCTTCGCCCGCTTCCTCGTGTTCGGCTGGTAGGTCCGCTTCATCTCGCCCCTTTGAAAAGACCCCGCATCCTAGCGCGATGCCAGGACCGGCGACTGCCGCGCCCCCCGGAGCGCCGGCCGTCGAGGTTGTAGGATGCGGGGCCTCGAGGATCGCCCCGTGGTCCACAGCGTCGTTAGTCCACAGATGTGGACCTGGCTGTGGAGAACTCCCTGGCCAGAAGGCTGGAGGCCGGTGACGGACGCGCAGCAACTGTGGGACGAGTGTGCTGGGGCCATCCAGTCACAAGTGTCGGAAGCCACGTGGCGCACGTGGTTCGCGAGCATCGCGCCGGTCGCCATCGCGAACGGCGTCCTCGTCCTCGCGGTCCCGAACTCCCTGGTCAGAGAACGCCTTGAGAGTAGATTTCAGGGCCTTCTGCGCGATGCCCTGCACGACTCGAGCGGGAGCGATCTGCCGATCCGCTTCGACGTCCTCGTGGACGACGCGGCCGTCGAGGAAGGTGACGGGGAGCGCCCACGCGAGCGCTCGCCCGTGGCGGAGGTCCAACCTCCGTCGTCCACAGGGGAGGCCTCCGACGCCTCCGCGACGGCACCGAGCGCGCCGAGCAGCCGGTACACGTTCGACACGTTCGTCATCGGCCCGTCGAACCGCTTCGCGCACGCCGCCGCGCTCTCGGTGGCCGAGGCGCCGGCGCGGGCGTACAACCCGTTGTTCATCATCGGTGCCGCGGGACTCGGCAAGACACACCTGCTCCAATCGATCCGGACCTACGTCACCGAGAACTTCGCCCGCTTCCACGTCCGCTACGTCTCGACGGAGACGTTCATGAACGAGTTCGTCGAGGCGATCAGGAACAACACGACGGGTGCCTTCAAGCGCCGCTACCGCGAGTGCGACGTGCTGCTCATCGACGACATCCAGTTCATCGAGGGCAAGGAGTCCCTGCAGGAGGAGTTCTTCCACACGTTCAACTCGCTCTACGAGGCTTCCCGCCAGCTCGTGCTCACCTCGGACCGCCCGCCGGGGTCCATCGCGACCCTCGAGAGCAGGCTGCGCAGCCGCTTTCTGTCCGGGCTCATCGCGGACATCCAGCCCCCCGAGCTCGAGACCCGGATCGCGATCCTCAGGACGAAGGCCGAGCACGAGCGCGCGATCGTCGGCGACGAGGTGCTCGAGTTCATCGCGAGCAACGTGAAGGACAACATCCGCGAGCTCGAGGGCGCGCTGATAAGGGTCACGGCCTACGCGAGCCTCAACCGCCAGCCGCTCACCCGCGAGCTCGCCGAGACCGTGCTCGCCGACCTCGTCGCGAGTCGTCAGCCGCGGCGGATCACCGCCCAGCAGATCCTGAACACGACCGCGGACTACTTCGGCTTCGAGATCGCCGAGATGTGCGGCCCGAGCAGGCGCCGCCCACTCGTCATCGCCCGGCAGATCGGCATGTACGTCTTCCGGGAGCTCACCGACTTCTCGTACCCGGCGATCGCGCGCGAGTTCGGGGGACGCGACCACACGACGGTCATCCACGCGGTCGAGAAGATCGCCGCGCTCATGAAGGAGCGGCGCCAGATCTACGACCAGGTCACCGAGCTCATCGTGAAGGTCCGCAACGGTGAGTGACACCTGCGAGCGGGAGAACCTGTGGACCGAAGCGCGGGAGAACCTGTGCACGGCGCGCCCAGCGCGGTGGACCGGCGCGCACCCGTCCACAGCCCCGGCGCTCCCCGCGGCGCGGGCTGTGGGCGCGCACCGCGGCCCTGTGGGTACGATCAGCGGCCCCGACCTGCGTCGACGGCCACTCGTCCACAATCCCCAGCACCTACTGCTACTACGGCTCTTTTCACGAACATCTGGTCAGAAGGGAGTGCACGAACGGTGAAGTTCCGGACCGAACGTGACGGCTTGCTCGACGCGCTGGCAACCGCCGGCCGAGCAGCCTCGACCCGCGGCACCGGTGGACCGGGTGCGGCCAACCTCCAGCTCGTGCTCCACGGGAACCATCTCGTGGTCACGGGTTCGGACCAGGACCTCGTGATCGAGGTGCGCACGAGCGTCGCCGGCGACTCGGACGGCAGCGTGCTCGCGCCGGCGCGCCTGCTCGTCGACATCGTGCGGTCCTTCGACCCCGGGGCGATCACGCTCACGAGTGACGACGACGAGGTCCGCCTGACCTCCGGCAAGGCCGAGTTCGTCGTGCGGGTGCCGGTGTCCGCGGAGATCGCGCGCCTGTCGGCTGCCGAAGGCGAGGGGATCACCCTCCCCGCAGCGCTGTTCGCGGAAGGACTCCGCCAGGTGGTCCGTGCCGCGCTCACGGACGACACGCGCGCGCCGCAGCTCACCGGCGTGCTGATGGTCGCGACGGAGACCGGGCTGCGCCTCGTCGCCACGGACTCCTACCGGCTCGCGTTCCGCGACCTCGCGGGCGTGAGCGCGCTCTCGGCAGGATCGGAGGTCCTCGTCCCCGCGCGGGCTCTCGCGGAGATCCAGCGCCTCGTCGGGACGAGTGCTCCGACGGATGGTCCCGCGGCCGACGACGAGCCCCTCGTGTTCCACCACGGCGAGCTCGACGCGGTCTTCGACCTCGGCGCAGTCCAGCTCACGACGCGACTGTTGCGCGGGCCGTTCCCGGACTACGAGCGGCTGCTCCCGCCCTCCTACCCGAACTCCTTCAGCGCGTCGCGCGACGAGCTCGCCGCCGCGCTCCGCCGCGTCCGGCTCATGGTCCGCGACACGAAGGACGCGACGACCCCGGTCCGGATCTCCTTCGGCGAGCAGGGCGCGGAGCTCACCGTGCTGACCGCCGAAACCGGCCGCGCCGCCGAGCGCGTCGACGGCGCCTACAGCGGCGAGGAGCTCACGGTCGCGTTCAACCCGACGTATCTCCTCGAAGGGATCGAGGCGATCCGGGCGGACACGATCCTGCTCGACGTCATCGACTCGACCAAGCCGGCGACCGTCCGCGGCAGCGGCGAGGACGACTATCGCTACCTGCTCATGCCGGTGAGGGTGCCCTGACCGAAGTCTCCTGGCTCGAGGTTTCGGACTTCCGCAACTTCACGCGGGCGGAGCTCCGGCCGGTTCTGGGCGGTCTGACGGTCGTAACTGGAGAGAACGGGGCCGGCAAGACGAGCCTGCTCGAGGCCGTCAGCTACGCGTCGACTCTCAAGTCGTTCCGCAAAAGCCCTCGTGAGGCGCTCGTGCGCACCGGCGCATCCGCGGCGGTCGTGAGGATCGAGACGGTGGACGCCGGACGGTCGGCGCTCGTCGAGATCGAGATCGCGGGGAGCGGACGGGACCAGGTGTTCCGCAACCGCCAGCGCGTCGCCCGGGCCGCGGACCTCGCCGAGACCGCCCGGTGCACGGTGTTCACCCCCGACGACCTCGTGCTCGTGAAGGGTGGCCCGCAAGAGCGGCGCGAGTACCTCGACGACGTCGCTGTCGCCGCGCGGCCGCGGCTCACGGCGACGCGCCAGGCGGTCGAACGGGCGCTGCGGCAGCGCAACGTGCTGCTGCGCCAGGCTGCGGGCCGCTCCTCGCCCGAGGTGCTCGCGACGCTCGACGTCTGGGACGCGCAGCTCGCGGACGCCGGGAGCGCGCTCACCGCGGCGAGGGCGGAGCTCGTGGCGGAGCTCGAGCCGTCGGCGAGCGCCGCGTACGGCCGGCTGACGGGTGCCGACGGCGGACTCGACCTCACCTACCGGCGCTCGTACGAGGGATCGCTCGCCGACGCGCTCGCGGCGAGCCGGGCCGAGGACCTGCGCCGCGCGATCACGACCGTCGGCCCGCACCGCGACGACCTCGAGGTGGCGAGCGGGGGCCTCGACGCACGATCCCGGCTCTCGCAGGGCCGCCAGCGGTGCGTGACGCTCGCGCTCCGGCTCGCCGCGCACACGGTCGTCGGCGCCCACGCGGGGAGCGCGCCGGTACTCCTGCTCGACGACGCGTTCTCCGAGCTCGACGACGTGACGGCGACGGCGTTGCTGCGCGAGCTCCCCACCGGCCAGGCGATCCTCACGACGGCGGGGTCGCTCCCACGCGGCGCGGTGCCCGACGCCGTCGTGACCGTGCGGGACGGAAGGATCGTCACGTGAGCTCGCAACAGCCGCGACGCCCGGCTGCGCGCAAGGGCGCCGGAGCGGAGCCGGCCCCACCGGCGACGAGCATCGCGAGCGCGCTCGACGCGTACCTGCGGAGCCAGGGGCACGAGGAGGTCGGGGTGCTCGGCGCCGTGGACGCGTGCTGGGCGGAGGTCGTCGGAGGCGAGGTGGCGGCCCACGCGCGCCCGCGCGCGCTGCGCGGCGACGTACTCGTCGTGGCGGTCGACCACCCGGGGTGGGCGACCCAGCTCGCGTTCCTCTCCGAGCAGGTCCTCGCGTCCCTCGAGCACCACCTCGGCCGTCGGGTGGCCGCCACGCTCGAGGTCACGACGCGGAGGCGTCCTGACGTAGAATGAGGGCGACAGCCAGCCGGGCACCGCGCGCGAAGCCGCAGGTCGTCCCGCTGCCCCGACGTCGCAGTCGAAGGAACGCGCCCGTGGTCCGAACGATCGAACCCGATGATGAGTGACACCGGCGGGCCGGACGGCACCGGGACGCGGCCACCCGCCGGCGCCGGGTCCTACGAGGCCAAGGACATCACGATCCTCGAGGGCCTCGACCCGGTGCGCAAGCGGCCCGGGATGTTCATCGGGTCGACGTCGTCGAGCGGCCTGCACCACCTCGTGTGGGAGGTCGTGGACAACTCGGTCGACGAGGCCATGCAGGGCTTCTGCACGAGGATCGACGTCGCGCTGTTGAAGGACGGCGGCGTGCGGGTGAAGGACAACGGGCGCGGAATCCCGGTCGATCCCTACCCGGGCGACCCGTCGCGCTCCGCCGCGGAGATCGTGCTCACCGTGCTCCACGCGGGCGGGAAGTTCGGCGGGTCCGGCTACAAGGTGTCGGGCGGCCTCCACGGCGTGGGCGTCTCGGTCGTGAACGCGCTCTCGAGCCGTCTCGAGCTGCAGATCGACCGGGCGGGCGCGCGCCACGAGATGGCCTTCGCGAGCGGCGGCACGCCGACCGGGCCGCTCGAGGTCACCGGCCCGGCGCCGCGCGACAGGACCGGCACGACGGTGACGTTCTGGCCGGACCCGACGATCTTCGAGGAGACCGAGTTCCGCGCCCAGACCGTTCTCGAGCGCCTCCAGATGATGGCCTTCCTCCAGCGGGGTCTCGAGATCACCTTCGCGGACGAGCGGCCCGGCCACGAGCACGACGAGACGTTCCGCTACACCGGCGGCATCGAGGACTTCGTCCGGCACCTGAACCAGACGAAGGAGCCCCTGTTCAAGAAGGTCGCGTACTTCGAGCAGTCCGAGGACGACCAGGAGGCGGAGCTCGCGCTCCAGTGGAACACGAGCTACTACGAGAGCATCCACTCCTTCGCGAACGGCATCGCGACGCTCGAGGGCGGCATGCACGAGGAGGGCCTGAAGAAGGCCCTCACGAACGTCGTGAACCGATACGCGAAGGCGCGCAACCTGCTCAAGGACGCGGACCCGAACCTCTCCGGCGAGGACATCCGCGAAGGTCTCACGGCCATCGTGTCCGTGCGCCTTCGCGAGCCGCAGTTCGAGGGACAGACGAAGGCGAAGCTCGGCAACGTGTCGATGCGCTCGCTCGTCGAGCGCACCACGAACGAGAAGCTCGCCGAGTGGCTCGAGGAGAACCCCCGGGAGGCCGGGCAGATCGTCCAGAAGGCGCTCCTCGCGCAGCGCGCCCGGGCAGCTGCGCGACACGCACGGGACCTCACGCGCCGTAAGAGCGCGCTCGACGGCGCGGGCCTCCCCGGCAAGCTCGTCGACTGCTCGTCGCGCAACGCGTCAGAGTCCGAGCTGTTCATCGTCGAGGGGAACTCGGCCGCCGCCTCGGCCCGTGACGCCCGCGACCCGAGGACCCAGGCGATCCTGCCGATCCGGGGAAAGATCTTGAACGTCGAGAAGGCGCGCGTCGACAAGATCCTGAAGAACGCCGAGATCCAGGCGCTCATCATGGCGATCGGCGCCGGGGTGGCGGACGACTTCGACGTCGCGAAGATCCGCTACCACAAGGTCATCATCCTCGCCGACGCGGACGTCGACGGCTCGCACATCAGGACGCTGCTGCTCACGTTCTTCCTGCGCCAGATGAAGCCGCTCGTCGACGCCGGCCACGTGTACGCCGCGCAGCCGCCGCTGTTCTCGACGCTCGTCGGGAACGCGAAGACCTACCTGAAGGACGAGACGGCGCGCGTGCGCTTCCTCGACGAGCACCCGAACCACAAGCAGGAGTTCCAGCGCCTGAAGGGCCTCGGGGAGATGGACTTCCACGAGCTGAGGGACACGACGATGGACGCCGGCAGGCGTTCGCTGCTCCAGATCACCATGGAGGAGGCGAGCATCGCGGACCAGGTCTGCTCCGTGCTCATGGGCGACGACGTGGACGTGCGGCGCCGGTTCATCCAGACGAACGCGAAGGACGTGCGCTTCCTCGACGTCTGACCGTCCCGGTCCGAGGGGCCGGGCACCGGTGAGGCCGGGCGCGAGGACATCTACGACGAGCACCGGAGGAATTGCCGCTCATGGCACGAGGTGAAGACAGCGCGGGGGCCGGCGGGGGCGAACCACCCGTCGGTTCGGTCGAGCCGATCGAGATCCAGGAGGAGATGGAGCGCTCGTTCCTCGAGTACTCGATGTCGGTCATCGTGTCCCGCGCGCTCCCGGACGTCCGCGACGGGCTGAAGCCGGTCCACCGGCGGATCCTCTACGGGATGTGGGACACGGGCCTACGCCCGGACCGCCCGTTCGTGAAGTGCGCGAAGGTCGTCGGCGACGTGATGGGGCGCTTCCACCCGCACGGGGACTCGTCGCTCTACGAGGCGCTCGCCCGCATGGTGCAGAGCTTCAGCCTCCGCCACCCGCTCATCGACGGGCACGGGAACTTCGGCGCGCCCGGGCCGGAGATGGGCCCCGCCGCGATGCGCTACACCGAGTGCCGGCTCGCACCGCTCGCGATGACCCTCATGGAGGGCATCGACGAGGAGACCGTCGACTTCGTCCCGAACTACGACAGCACGGACCGCGAGCCGGTCGTGCTCCCCGCTCGCTTCCCGAACCTGCTCGTGAACGGCTCGCAGGGCATCGCGGTCGGGATGGCGACAAACATCCCGCCGCACAACCTCGGCGAGGTCATCGACGCGACCCGTCACCTCATCGACCACCCGGACGCGACGCCCGACGACCTCATGGCGTTCGTGAAGGGCCCGGACTTCCCGACCGGTGCGCTCATCCTCGGCCGCTCGGGGATCCTCGACGCCTACCGGACCGGGCGCGGCTCCGTGAAGCTGCGCGCGGTCGCGGAGATCACCGAGAGCCGGGGCGGCGTCCCGCAGATCGTGGTGACCGAGATCCCGTACCAGACCGCGATCGACGTGATCGAGAAGCAGATCTCCGACGCGATCGACGCGGGGAACGTCTCGGGCATCTCCGACGCGCAGAACGACTCGGCCGGGGGCAAGCCGCGCCTCGTGATCACCTTGAAGCGCGACGCGAACGCGAACGTCGTGCTCAACAACCTCTACAAGCACACGCAGCTCCAGACGAGCTTCGGCGTCCACATGCTCGCGCTCGTCGACGGCGTGCCGCGCCTCGTGAACCTCGCACAGGCGCTCGGCGCCTACATCGTCCACCAGGTCGAGGTCATGACGCGGCGCTCGCAGTTCCGGCTCGACCGTGCCCGCAAGCGCGCGCACATCGTCGAGGGCCTGCTCCGGGCGCTCGACATGCTCGACGCGATCATCGCGGCGATCCGGGCGTCGGCCGACCGCGGCGCCGCACGCGCCGCGCTCATGGACGCGCCGTTCGACTTCTCCGAGGAGCAGGCGACCCACATCCTCGACATGCAGCTCGGGCGCCTCACCCGCCTCGGCCGGGCCGAGCTCGAGGAAGAGATGGCCCAGCTCCGCGAGACGATGGCCGAGCTCGAGGCGATCCTCGGCGACCCCGCACGGCTCCGCGAGGTGATCTCCGGCGAGCTCCAGGTCGTGCGCGACCGGCACGCGACGCCGCGGCGTAGCGCGATCGTCCACGACCCGGGCTCGCTCGACGCCGAAGACCTCATCGAGGACGAGCCGATCGTCGTCACGCTCACCCGGGCGGGCTACGTGAAGGCCGTCGCGTCCGACGCGTTCCGCACGCAGTCCCGCGGCGGCCGCGGCGTCCAGGGGGCCCGGCTGAAGGAGGAGGACCTCGTCGCGCAGGTCGTGCACACGACCGCGCTCGCGCACGTCCTCCTGTTCTCGAACCGGGGCAAGGTCTACCGGCTGCGCGCCTACGAGATCCCGATGAAGGAGCGCACGGCACGCGGGACGCCGATCGTGAACCTCGTCTCGCTCGAGCCCGACGAGCACATCCAGGCGATCGTCGAGACGAGGGAGTTCCCGGCCGACCGCTACCTGCTCTTCGCGACGAAGGCCGGGCAGGTGAAGAAGACGCCGTTCAGCGAGTACGACAAGTCCCGGCGCGAGGGCTTCATCGCGATCAACCTCCACGAAGGGGACGAGCTCATCGGCGTTCTCCCGACCGCCGAGGACGACGACGTGTTCATGGTCACGCGCAACGGCATGACGATCCGCTTCGCGGCCTCCGACGCGCGCTCGATGGGCCGCAGCGCCGCGGGCGTGCGCGGGATGCGGATGCGCACGGGCGACGAGGTCGTCTCCGTCGACGTGACTCGCGCCGAGGCGGACCTGCTCATCGTCACCGACGCCGGCTACGGGAAGCGCACGAAGCTCGAGCACTTCAACGCCCAGCAGCGCGGCGGCCAGGGCGTCCGGGGAATCCGGCTCACCCAGCGCCGCGGCTATGTGGTCGCGGCGCTCATGGCCTCGCTCGAGGACGAGCTGCTCATCGTCTCGTCGGCGGGCGTGACGATCCGCACGGCGGTGCGCGAGATCGCCGCGCAGGGGCGCGACGCGACCGGCGTACGGGTCATGAACCTCGACGAGGGCCAGAGCGTCGCGGCCGTCGCACCGCTCACGAGCGCCGAGGAGGACTGACCGGCGGCGGTCGCCGTGCCGGGGAAGACCGGACGCGAGGTGGTGTAGCCTCGTTCACTCGCCGGGGCTATAGCTCAGTCGGTTAGAGCGCAGCACTGATAATGCTGAGGTCGCTGGTTCGATTCCAGCTAGCCCCACCGCACGCATCCGTCCGGACCAACGCGCCGCGGCGCCCGCGGCGTCGGTCGACCGGGACCGCGGCGAGCGCCGGCGGGCTCAGTCGACGCGGTAGGCGAGCCGGAGCGCGCCCCAGTGGCGGCCCGCGACCCAGATCGGTGCGTCGACCTCCTTCATCGTGACGAAGCGGCCGCCGCCCATGTCGCGCCGGTACGTCTGGAGAAGGAACTCCTTGCTCGTCTGCCCGGCGCGCGAGCCCGCGCGGTCGTCGAAGATCCTCCGGTTGCGGCAGTTCGCCGCGTTCCACACCGGGTCGTCTCGCTGCGGATTCGAGTAGACGAGGTTGTGCGTCGGGAGGAAGCCCTTGCGGTCGACGCAGGCACAGAACGCGATCCGCTCGTCGCTCGCGAGCACCGCCTCCTGGTGCTCGGGCAGGACCCGGTCGGTGAACTCGACGAAACGGGTCATGTGCTGTTGCGGGTCCGTTCCGGGGATCGGGACGTACGTGGTGTCGAACAGCTCGCTCGTGGAGATCTCGCCCGCGCGCACCCCGGACTCGAAGCGCGCCTGGACGACGACAGCCGTGGCGAGCGCCTTGTCCACGTACGGGGTGTCGACCGTCGCCACGCCCGCACGCACCGAGAGCTGGAGCAGCTGCTCGCTCTGCTCCGCGACGGCGCTGCTCCGCTCGCCCGCCTCGTGGAGGTCGCGGCTCGCGGTCTCGACGCCGGCGGCAAACCCGTCGAGGTCGTCGACGAACGCGACGAGCTCCGCGCGGCTCTGGTCCGCCGTCGAAGCGATCTCGGTCATGCGCGCGTGCAGGGACGTGACCCGGGCCAGGATCGACTCGATCGAGTCGCCCAGGGTCTCGGTCGAGACGTGGACGGACTGCGCGTGCTCGCGGGCGACGTGTCCCTCGGAGTTGATCTTCCCCACGTCCGTGCCGAGCGAGAGCAGCGACGTCGTCACCTCCCCGGCGAGCGCGAGGGTCTGGTTCGCCAGGTCCCGCACGGAGTCGGCGATGACCTGGAAACCGGCCCCCGCCGACCCGGACCGCGCCGCTTCGATCCGCGCGTTGAGCGCCAGGATGTGGGTCTGGCGCGCGATCTCGTCGATCCGGCCGGTCGTGCGGACGAGCGAGTCGAGGTTCTTGGCGAGCGTGCCGAAGTGGTCGGTGACGACCGTCACCCATTCGGCGAGCCGGGAGACGCCGTCGAACGCGCTGCGGACGTCGCCGAGCGACGACTCGGCCTGCTCGTTGGCCGCGCCGGCTTCGCTGCTCGCGACGAGCGCGCTTTCGAGCACCGCCTCGCCCTGCTCGCGCACCCGGGACGCACCCGACCGCAACCTCGCGGCGGTCGCGGCCTGCTCCTTCATCGTGCGGCTCACGGCCGCGACGGCACCCGACACGTCGGTCACCGTGGCGGCGACCTGCCCGGCAGTCTCGGCGATCTCACGCACGGCCCCGGTCACGTCTCGGTCGGGCGTCACGGCGGGCGCCTCGTCGCGCGCTTCGCCGGGCACGCGAGTCGCGTCGGGAGTGGCCGTCGTTCGGCTGGGCAGCGTTGGTGCCATGATCGAGGCTCCTCGTCCGGGCGTTGCCACGGGCGCCTGACGCACCTCGCCGGTGGCGCGTACGACGGCTCGTCGCACCGCAGACGCCAGCTGCAACCTACGACCGATCTCGCGTCCGATTTAGCATCGGGCCGTCCGACGGGGCGCGTGTCGGGTGACCGGCGCGGCAGCTCGGCGCCGCGCTGCTCCCCGGACCGACCGAGGTCGCTCCCTACGGGGTCGTGTGGCGCCCGCTCCGGAGCCCGCGGATCGTGCACCGCACCGAGCTCGTCACGTTGCGCACGCCGTCCGCGTCGACCGAACGGCTGATCGCGGCGTTCCGCCCACGGTGAGCGCACGTCCGCCCGACCGCGCTCAACCCGGGTACCAGACGATCCTCGGGTCGTCGGGCGCTCGCCGGTAGTCGAACGCCGCGTCCGCCATCGACGCCATGTCGTAGCGGGGTCGCCACCCGAGGACGAACTTCGCCTTCGCGTTGTCGAGCCACGTCGAGTGGAACGGCGTCGCGACGTCGACGGACGGAAGGCCGCGCGTGCGCTCGAGGTACGCGGCGAGCTCCCCGTAGTCGACGGGCTCGTCCATCGAGACGTTGAACGTCTGGCGCCTGGCGCCCGGGTGGTCGAGCGCGACGACGATCGCGTCGACGAGGTCCTCGACGTGGACGAAGTTCCGCTTCACGGTGCGGCCGTCCGCGCCGAGCATGCGCGGCACGGTGCGGCTCGCGACGTAGCGGTCCGCGAGCTCGGGCCCGACGAGATCGCGCCACCGCGGCGCGCCGAAGACGTCGTCGCCGAAGGAGAGCTGGTGGGAGAAGTCGTCCTTCTCCATGATCCACGGCGCCCGCAGGCAGCACACGTCGAGGTCGTATTGGATGCCGTACTGCTCGAGCATCGTCTCCTCGAGCACCTTCGAGAGCGCGTAGCAGCCCGGGTAGGCGCTGTGCGGCTGGGACTCGGTCACCGGGACCTGGTGCGGGTAGACGAAGTGGCCGACGCTCGCGTCACCGCCGACGAGCACGAACCGCCGGAGCGAGCCGCCCGCGCGTGCGGCCTCGAGCAGCCAGAACAGTCCCTTGACCGCGACGTCCATGACCGAGTCGGGGCTCTCCTTGCTCGTCGCGAGGTGGACGACATCGGTGACGTCGCGCATGGCCTGTTCGGCGACCTCGCGGCGCTCGACCGAGCCGGATACGACCTCGAGGCTGTCGCGGCCGTCGAGCGTCCGGTTGTGGCAAAGTGCCCGGACCTTCGCGCCGGCGAGGGGGCCACCGTCCAGGGCGAGGAGCCGGTCGACGACCACGCGGCCCACCTTGCCCGTCGCGCCGGTCACGAGGACGAGACGGGGTCGCTCCACCGGCGAGAATCTACCGTGTGCCGGGGCGCCGGAGCGGAAGATAAGGACCGGCTCCGGTGTTGGAATAGGTGGATCCCGATGAAGGGTCCAGGGGGACCCGGAGGGGGACCCGCGGGGAGGTGGTCGGCGACGTGATCGGCACGAAGTCTCCAGCCCGGGCCACGGCGTGCGGGGGATCGCCCGGCGCAGCGGCCGGGATCGCCTCGTGACTTGCGGCACGCGGCCCGTTCGGCGGGCGGTGCAAAGGTGCAGGGCCCGTAAGGCCCGAGCGAGGTGGTCGTCCCGCAGCAGGGTCGCCCGGGGTAATCGATGAACGGGTGCCCGGCCCGCCGTGCAGGTGGGGCGGGCGCTCGTTCGCGCGCGGCCGTCGTCTCTCGCCGTCCTGCCGGTCCGCGTCGTGACGGTGCCGGGTGGTCTCCGTGTCGAGTCGCGAGAGCCGCGGCTACCGGCAGCGGGTGGTCGCGTCCGGTGGTGGCGGAGGACCTGCCCTGGGACACGGCGACGGCCGTCGACCCGGTGAGCGGGGACCTGGTCCTCGGGAACGGCTCCGACGCGGTGGTGTCGAGCTCGGACGCCTCGAGGCTTCGCTCGCGACGCCGGCCGGGGCCGGAGGTCCGGCCGGTGTTGGCCCACGCCCGCGACCGTGGGTGCCGCTAGCCCTCGTGATCGTCGCCGGGTCGCTCCTCGGCTCGCTGCTCGACCCCGGCTTCAGGCTGAACGCGACCTCCGGGGAGGACTACCTCGCGATGGTTCTGAGCACGAGTACGAGCACGAGCACGGGGTCTCGGCCCTCGTCGCGCTCCGCTACCGGAAGTGGCGAAAGCGGGGGCGCGCGTACGAGTTCCACGCGATCCTCGCCGGGTTGCTCGTCGGCGCCGCGCACGCGCTCGCGCTCGCGTGCTCGCTCGTCCGGGACCCGGTGAACCGCGGCGCGTGGGCCGCGTCCTTCGTCGTCGTCGCCGCCGCCCCGCCGCCCCGCCGCCCCGCCGCGAGGGTTCAGTCCGCGCGGGGAACGACCCGCACGGCGGTGCCGTACGCGCAGATCTCGGTCCACACGCCACCCATCTCCGAGGTGTCGAAGCGTGCCGCGAGCACCGCGTTCGCTCCGCGCTCCTCCGCCGCGGCCGCGAGGCGCGACATGACCTCGCTCCTGCTCTGCTCGAGGTTGCGGGTCATGCCCTTGAGCTCGCCACCGATCATTGACTTGAAGCCGGCTCCCATCTGGGAGAACGCGTTGCGCGACCGCACGGTGAGGCCGAACACCTCGCCCTGCACGGCGACGACGTCGTAGCCGGGCAGGTCGTTGGTCGTGACGATGATCATCGGGCCCTCCTTCGTCCGGTGGCCGTCAGGGAGCCTTCGTCCCTCGGACCACGGCGGCCTCGTTCACGATGGGGATCGCGACCACGTCGACGAGCCCGGCGGCCGTGAACATCTCGACCCACGCCTGCATCGAGACGGGGCGCTCCTGGAAGCGGAGCAGGAAGCGCCCGGCGTTCTTCGCGATCCGCCACCAACCGGCGGGGCCCTTGCGGACCATGAGCGCGAGCTTCGAGGAGATGATCGCCCGGTCGCGCGCGTCGGTGCCCCGTCCGAACATCATGTCCCCGACGACGAGGCGGCCGCCGGGGCGCAGCCACCCGGCGGCCTGGCGGACCGCGGCCGCCTTGTCGGGGTCGCGCAGGTGGTGGAGCGCGTAGTTCGACACGACGACGTCGACGGAGCCCGGCTCGAGGTCGAGATGCTCGATCGCCACCGCTCGGCCGTCGACGTTGGCGATACCCGCGTCGGCGGCGTGCTGCTCGAGCAGGTCGATCATCGCCCGGCTCACGTCGACCGCGACGACCGAGGCGACGTCGGGCGCGATGCGGAGCGAAAGCTGCCCGGAGCCGCAGCCGAGGTCGACGACGCGCTGGCCGGCGGTGGGCCCCGCCTCGGCGATCACGCGCTCGACGACCTTGACGAGGCCGGGGTTGTTCCCGGCGCCGTGGTCCCACGAGCGAGCGTTGCGCGTCCAGAAGCGCTGCTGGCGCGCGATGTTCGCGCGCGACGTCCCGAGCTTTCCTGTGCCGTGCGCGTCGCCTGTCGTCACGTCCTCGTCCCGTCCGCTGTGGTCGTCCCCGCCGTCGCGGCCGCCGCGAACTGCCACGGCGGGCAGCTCAGGGGGCGGTGGGCCGGAAGGAGTAGGAGTAGCCGACTTTCGGCGCCGTGATCGTACCGACGGTCGTGCCACCGATCTTGACACCGATGCTCGTGACCGTGTGGTCGACGACGACCGTCGAGCTCCCGACGACGGCGAAGGACTTCGGGCTCGCGCCGGGAGCGACCGTCTCCGCGTACCGGTAGGTCGACGAGCCCGCGGGGACCGCGATCGCGGTCCAGCTCGGCGCCGTGGTCGTCACGACGACCGAGTACGCGCGGGCCGGGACGGAGTAGGTCGCGCCGTGCGCGCTTGACGACAGGAGCCGGAAGCCGGACGGGACGGTCCCGGTAGGCCGCGGCGCGCCGGTCGTCGCGGTGCTCGCCCCCGTGGCGCCCGAGCCGCGGGCAGGCGGATGTGTGCCGTTCGTGTTGCGCAGGAAGTCGAGCCACGCCGGGTGGTAGTGCTCGACCCCGCGCCCGGCGAGCACGAGCACGAGCACGAAGAACAGCAGCCAAACGGTGAGCCGGACGACATACGGCGCGGGCCGGCGGCGGGTCGCGTACCACTCGTCGGTCCCACGCTGCGGGCGCCGGCGGCGACCCTGGCCGTCGCCGGCGACGACGGGGATCTCGGCCGTGACCGTCGCGGCGGGAGGCGCCGTGGCGCCCGGCGCGGCGCCGCCCGCGCCGACCCGGCGCACGGGCGCGGAGGGCGGCGCGGGAGGCGGTGTTGCCGCGACGCTCTGGTCGCCCGTCGCTTCCCCCACGTCCTTGCTGCTCACCACCGGTCCCCAGCCTCGTCAGCTCGTGATGCGAACGGTACCGCGGACCCGTGACGCGCGTGACGCCCACGACCCGCTCACGGTGTCGCGGCCTTCGGGAGCCACGCCGCGCCGACGACGCCCCGACCGGTGTGGACCTGCATCGCGGCGCTGAACCCGCTCACGAAGTCGACGCCGCCGAGCAACTGCCCGAGGCGCGCCGCGAGCTCGTGCGCGCCGGCGTGGAACACCGTCGCGCGCTCGACGCCGTGGGGCGTGCTCGCGCGGTACGCGTCGCGGATCGTCTCGAGGCTCTCCTCCGCGCCGCCCGTCGCGCCGAGCGGCTCGATCGTGCCATGGGACATCCGGAACACGCTGCGGGCGGCCGCGCTCCCGGCGGCGCCGAGCACCTCCTCCGGGACCGGTCCGCTGCGCCGGATCTCCTCGAGGCTCGCGAGCGACGCGACGAGCTCCACCCGCCGGGTCGCGTCCTCGATCGCCGCGACGACCGCGTCGAGGTCGCCGCCAGCGGACGCCACCCGGGCGCCCGCGAGCACGACGAGCGCCTGGCCCGCAGCGGCGGTCCGCGCGTCGATCGCGACCGCCGGGCGCGTCGCGAGGCCGGCCGCGAGCGACGCGTTGCGGTACATCGCAGCAAACTCGATGGCCGGGGTGACGACGACCGCCGCGTCGTAGCCGGTCGCCTCGACCGCTGCCAGGTACTCTGTGACGAACGGCCGGTTTGCCGCGGTGAGCTCCTCGAGCTCCGCCTCCTCGGTCAGTGCGGCCGGGGCGTCGCCGCCGAGGTCCGGCGCGGTGCCCTCCTCGGACAGGTAGGAGCTGATGGGGAGCACGCGGATCGCGAACTCGTCCGCAAGCGCCAGCGGCAGGCACGTGCTCGAGTCCGTGACGACGATGACGCGGCCCACGGCGAGCACGATACCGGCGATGCGGTGAGCGGCCCGCGGGTGAGCCCCCGGAGCTTCACGATGTCCGAGCTCGTCGCCCGCACGGGCGTCCCCGCGGCGACCGTGCGCTACTACATGGTGCGAGGCCTGCTCCCTCCCGCGGTGCGGGCGTCTTCCAACCGCTACCTCTACGACGAGCGCCACGTCGAGGCGGTCCGGCTCGTCCGGCTGCTCCGCGAGCGCCGCTCGATGTCGCTCGAGACGATCGCCCGGGTCCTGCCGGAGCTCCTCCCGGACCTGCTCGGCACGGACAGCCCCGGGGTCTTCCGGCCCGAGATGTGGGGTGAGGTCCTCGTGCCCGGGGCTGCCTCGCCGCCGGGGCCGTCGCTTCGCGACCGTCTCGTCGACATCGGGGCCGAGCAGTTCAGCGCGCGCGGCTACGGGGAGGTCACGGTCGACGACGTCTGCCGCGCCGCCGACATCGCGAAGGGTTCGTTCTACCGCCAGTTCTCTTCGAAAGAGGAGCTGTTCCTCGCGGTCGTGCAGACCGTCGCGACGCGAAGCGCGGAGCGCTTCTCGTGCCGGGTGGCCGGTCGCCTCGTCGCGCCCGCGGAGGCCGTCGGCGCGCTCGCCGACGCGCTGGGCACGCACCTCGCGGTCGTGCTCGACCTCACGTCGCTCGCGGCGCAACGACGACCGGGCTACGCCCGCGCCCTGCGCGCGCTCACGGCCACGCTGTGCGCGGCCGTCGAGCCCGTGCTCGCGCCGCGGGCGTCGGCGTCGGCCGGCGAGCCGGTGCCGGCGGGCGCGGCGGCCCGCGGCACGAGCACGACGAGCGCGGACGAGGTGGTCGCGCGGGCCGTGTTCGAGGGTGTGCGCCGCGCGGTCATCGGCGAGGCGGGCGAGGCTCCGGTCCAGCTGGACGGGGGTGCAGGGCTCGACTGAACGGCTGCGGTCCGGCGTCGGCGGCTCGGTCGCGGGCGCCGCGGCCTCGTTGACTGCGGTCCGGAGGTCTGCGAGGATGGGTCCACGAACAGCAGCCGTGACTGGTCGGTCATCAGGACTTCACGTGATGCGCCCTCCACGGAGCCGCCGGCGCGCGGCCGGCCGCTTCGACCCGTTCCCGAGCCCGGGGCGGGGTCGCGCGGCAACCGGCTCGAGCGCGTCGCGCGGGGCGCGGCGGCACGGAACGGCGGACGGGAGGAGGCGGTCGGTGGACGGACCTGACGAGGCGAGGTACCCGCTGCTGTCCGCGCTTCGTGGCCCGGCCGAGCTGAAGGCGCTCCCGCTCGAGCGGTGCGCGGACCTCGCGGACGAGCTGCGCGCGTTCATCGTGGACTCGGTCACGCGCACGGGCGGGCACCTCGGCTCGAACCTCGGCGCGGTCGAGGTCACGATCGCGCTGCACCGGGTGTTCTCCTCGCCGCAGGACGTCGTGCTGTTCGACACGGGCCACCAGGCCTACGTCCACAAGCTCCTCACCGGCCGCGCGGGGGGCTTCGCGCACCTACGCGAGGAGGGCGGGCTCTCCGGCTACCCGAGCCGGGCCGAGTCCGAGCACGACTGGATCGAGAACAGCCACGCGTCGACCGCGCTCAGCTACGCGCACGGCTTCGCGACCGCGTTCGCGCGAAGCGGCGAGGACGCGCACCGGCGGGTCGTCGCGCTCGTCGGCGACGGCGCGCTCACCGGGGGCATGGCCTACGAGGCGATGAACAACCTCGGCGCGGCCGGCGCGCGCGTCTGCATCGTGCTCAACGACAACGGCAGGAGCTACGCGCCGACGGTCTCGAAGCTCTCGGAGTCGCTCACCCAGCTCCGGCTGAGCCCGAGCTTCGGGGCGTTGAAGGCCCGGGTCGGCAAGGTCCTCGAGGAGATCCCCGGCGTGGGCCAGATGGCCGGTCATTCGCTGCGCTCCCTCACCTCCGCGCTGCGCGAGCTCGTCGAGCCCCACGTGTTCTTCGAGGCCCTCGGCATCCGCTACACCGGGCCGGTGAACGGCCACGACGTCGCGACCCTCGAGCAGGCGCTCTCGCGCGCCGCGTCGTTCCCCGGGCCGATCGTGCTCCACGTGCTCACGCGAAAGGGCAAGGGCTACGCGCCCGCCGAGGCCGACGAGGTCCAGTGCCTGCACGACCTGAAGGCGACGGCCCCGCTCGCGGCGCCGGGATCGGGACGCGACCAGGGCGCGCTCGCGATCGGGCCGCGCTCGATCGAGGCGAGCTACACCGAGGCCTTCGGCCAGGCCGTGCTCGAGCGGGCCCGCGCCGACGACACGGTCGTCGCGATCACCGCGGCGATGCCCGGGCCGACGGGCCTGCTCGCGTTCGAGGCCGCGTTCCCCGAGCGCTTCGTCGACGTCGGCATCGCCGAGGCCCACGCGATGACCGCGGCCGCGGGCATGGCGCTCGCGGGCCTGCGCCCGGTCGTCGCGCTCTACTCGACGTTCCTCTCGCGCTGCTTCGACAGCGAGAACCTCGACGTCGGCCTCCACGGCGCGCCGGTCGTGATCTGCGCGGACCGCGCGGGCATCACGGGCGACGACGGGCCGAGCCACCACGGCGTGCTCGACATCGTGCTCGGCCTCGCGGTCCCCGGGCTCACGATCTTCGCCCCGTCGGAGCCCGCGGAGATCGCGCCGATGCTCGAGGCCGCGCTCGGCCTCGAGGGCCCGTCGCTCGTCCGCTACCCGAAGACCCCGTGCCCGCAGAGCCTCGCCGCGCCCGGGAGCGGGCTCGCGTCGCGCGAGCTGCGCGCCGGGGCGGGCGAGGTCGTGCTCGTCGGCGTCGGCAAGATGGCCGCGCGCTGCCTCGACGCGGCCGCGCTGCTCGAGCGCGAGGGGATCGACGCGACCGTGCTCGACCCGCGCGTCGTGCGCCCGCTCGACCCCGCGCTCGTCGAGCGCTGCGCCGGAGCCGCGCTCGTCGTGAGCGTCGAGGACGGCCTCGCCCACGGCGGCGCGGGCCAGCACCTCGCGGCGGTCCTCGACGACGACGCCCGCCAGGCGCGCACCCTCGGGCCTCGCGTCGTCACCCTCGGGGTCCCGACGCGCTACCTCGCGCACGCGAAGCCCGACGCGATCCTCGCCCGGCTCGGCCTCGACGCCGCCGGCATCGCCGCCTCGGCGCTCGCCGAGATCGAGCGCGTCGCGCGCACGCCCGCCCGGGGCGTCTCGCGTCGCCCGGCGGCGACCGCCGACGGGCGGCCGGGGGGC
>DAHUXW010000124.1 GCA_027306925.1 Acidimicrobiaceae bacterium
TCCAGACGCGGGCGAGAACGAAGCCGATGCTGAGCTGTGGAGCGCGTACCTCGGCCAGTACGAGAATTGTCCCGAAGTAGACGGGCGCGCCGACGACAACGACAACAGCGAACTTCCTCCCTCGTGCCGGGCACCCGACGGTGAGCGCGAATCCCGTTCACCTGAACCTGGGCACGGGCCGATCCCGAGCGCCGTCGCGAGGGGCGTGGACGCGAGCGACCGGACACGCTGAGATGCTCGATCCGCACGCACAGCGGCTCGTCAGCACAGGATTCGCAGCCTTCTCGATCGTCTGCTACGGCCGCACCTCCGCGGTTTCAACCCCTCGAAAGTGACCGTATTGCGAGGCTGTACCGGAGGCTGAACCGCGCCGGGTTGAGAACAGGTGAGCCATCCGATACGGCCGGTTGCCCAACCTTTGCCGATCTACCTGGTCTTTCGGTGAGCCCGAGAGGGGATTCGAACCCCTGACCTGCGCATTACGAGTGCGCTGCTCTACCACTGAGCTACCCGGGCCGGAAAGCGCTCGACCCCGCGGTCCAGTACCTCGGACCGGCCGCTCGAGACGCTCGGACGCACGATCTTAGGCGTTCCCGGCAACCCCTTCCCCAACCCGGCGGCTCCGTGCCCGACCGCGGCGCTCGCGACGCGATCGAGCAGTTCGGCGGCCGTTGACGAGACGAACGTGTGTTCGTAGCATCGCGTCATGAGCAGAGACACCGACCTCGACATCCGGCGCCGCTCGGCGGTCATGGCACCGGCCGGCTCCTCGATCGCCGTCAGCCGCGAGGAGCTGCTCGCCGACCTCGCCGAGCTCCAGGAGCTGCGCAGGCGCGCTGCCGCGCTCTCGCCAGAGGGCGAGCGAGCGCTCCAGCGGCATCCGAGCCGGCCACGTCGCGCGACGTAGGCACGCGCCGCGCCCGACGGGCGCACGCGCTCGGCGCCGCGCCGTTCACGAACCCTCGTCCGGCTGCCGGACGACGACGACCGAGCAGCGCGCGTGGCGGAGGCAGTTCTCGCCCACGGAGCCGAGCAGCAGCCCGGCGAAGCCTCCGTAGCCCCGGTCGCCGACCACGAGCAGCAGCGCCCCGCGTGAGGCGTCGAGGAGCACCGCTGTCGGGTTGCCGCGCACGACGAGCAGCTCGAGGTCGACGTCGTGGTCGTCGCCGAGCACGCGGTCGATGGCGTGCACGAGGACGCGACGCGCCTCGCGCTCGAGCCCGCTCTCACCTTCCGGGAAGTACCCGAACCCCGACTCGCGTTGCCAGGCGGTCACGGCTCGCAGCTGGGCGCCGACGAGCCGCGCGTAGCGTGCGGCCCACTCGAGCGCCGCCCTGCTCTGGTGGGAGCCGTCGACTCCGACGACGACGAACGGTCTCGGCTCGCTGGTCTCGGTCACGTCGGCCTCCGTCACGTTCGTGCGCCACGGTCCGGGTGGCGCGCTCCCCACGTTGCCCGGACCGACGGCGTCGGTGCCTCTCGCCGCGCCGTCTCCGGCGCTGCACCCATCGTGGTGACGGCGAGACGAGCCCGACAGTGCCGAACGTCCCGCGCACGCCATCTCGATCGGCGAGGATGGCCGATCGAGGACGAAAATGGATACGCCGATGGTCGACGGCATCGGAGACCCGCGCCGCCGCGGGCCGGCCTACGTCTCCGTGCGAGCGCACGATGCTCGAGGCATGGCTCGATTTCCACCGCACGACGCTCCTGTTGAAGTACGAGGGTCTCGACGCTGCAGCCCTCGCGGCGCGGCCGGCCGCGACCTCGAAGCTCTCGTTCCACGGCCTCGTCCGGCACATGGCCGACGTCGAGCGCAACTGGTTCACCCGCGTGCTGCTGCGCGCCCGGGAGACGCCGCCGGTCTTCTCCGACCTGGCCGTCGAGGACAGCGAGCTCGTGCCGCTCGACGGTGCGGTCGGCGGGCGAACCGGCGGGACCGGACCCGCGCGGACGGGGGAGGCGCCGCGGGCGCGCGGCGCGGTGGCCCGAGCCGCCCGCGGACGCTCAGCGAAGACCTTTGAGC
>DAHUXW010000128.1 GCA_027306925.1 Acidimicrobiaceae bacterium
CGGGGAGCGGCGAGATCCGCGCGCCGCGCTCACGGCTCCCCCGCCGCGGTGCCGAGCCGCCGGGACGATCCGGCTTCCGCGGCGACCTCGCCGAGCGCTCGGGCGGCTCGACCGTCGGCGCGGCGGTCTGCGACCGCGATCCCGAGCCACGCGAGCCAGCCGACCGGAAGGTAACCCCAGAAGCTCACGATCCGATAGCAGATCACCGCCGCGACCGTCGAGAGCTCGGCGCCGCCGAGCGCGACGAGCGCGATCGTGAGGCTCCCCTCGACAACGCCGAGCCCCCCGGGCGTGATCGGGAGGTTCGCGGCGAGCTGACCCGCGCCGTACGCGAGGAGCAGGCCCCGCCACGGCACGCCCGCGTCGACGGCCATGAAGCTGCACGCGAGGCTCGCGCAGTCGAACGCCCAGTTCCCGAGGCCGGCGACGACCGTCGCGAAGAGATCGCGCCAGTCGAGGTGCACGGACGCGAGGTTCTCGAGGAGCCCCTCGACGATCTCGACAGCCTCACGTCGCGGGCGTCCGAGCGCCCGGCGAGACAGCCCGATCGCGAGGATCGACACGCGCACGAGCCATCTTCGCTGCCATACCACCGCGTCGGCGACGGCGGCGGTCGCGAGCACGCCGAGCGTTACGCCGACGAGGTCGTAGGCCGCGCTCTCGCTCGTCGCGAGCAGGACGCCCGCGGTCGCGAGCAGCGCAAGGCTGAGCGCCGCGCACACGAGGGTCGCGAGCAGCGTCCAACCGGCGAGCGCGTCGTCCGCGCCGCGCCGCCGGTACTGGCGGAACGCGTACACGCTGGAGAACGCGGGGCCGGCGGGCAGCGAGTCCGCGATCGCGCCCGCCGCGAGGCTGAGGACGGTCGCGTAGCCGAGCCCGATCCCGACGTCTCCGCACGCGAGGAGCCGCTTCTGGAGCACGCCGAACCACGCGAACGACACGACCTCACAGGCGATCGCCGCCACGAGCCATCCGACGTCGAGGTGCGCGAGCGCGTCGGACGCGCCGACGAGCTCGCTGCGCTGGCCGTTCAGCGCCCAGAACGCGACCGCCGCGAGGACCAGGCCCACGACGAACCGGCCGACCTGCCACCACCGCGTGCGCCACCGCACGCCGGACCGACGTGCTGGCTCGCGACCGGCCACGTCGAAGCGGACCGTCCGCCGGCACGCGCGCCGCGTCGCGCGCACCTCGCCCGCACGGCGATCGCCGGGGCCCGTGGCGGAGACGGCGGCCGGGGCGCGTCAGGCGAGCGCGACCGCCTCGTCGATCGCGCTCCGGAACGCGGCCCGCGCGGCGTCGAGCGTGAAACGGGCGGCCTGGCGCGCGCCCGCCGCGACGAGCGCCTCGCGCCGCGCCGCCGACGCGAGCACCTCGTGAACCGCGGCCGCGACGAAGGTCGGAGCCTTCTGCGGCAGCAGGACGCCGCCTTCGCCGACCGTCTCGGGCACGGCCGCGGCGGCGAACGCGACCACCGGCACGCCGCGGTGCATCGCCTCGACGACGGGCGCACAGAATCCCTCGTGGTCCGAGAGGCACACGAAAACGTCGGCGCACGCGAAGTGCGCGGCGAGCGCGGCGGTCGGCACCGAGCCCGTCATCTCGACCGCAGAACCGAGACCGAGATCGTCGACGAAGCGGCGAAGCGCCCCGATGTACGCGCTCCCCATCTCGCGCCCGACGATGTGGAGGCGCGCGCCGGGATCGTAGGCGAGGCGGTAGCACGCGAAGGCCTTCACGAGGTCGTGCTGCGCCTTGTGCGGGGCAACCTGACCGACGAACAGCCAGTCCGCGCCACCGCCGGCCTTGGCCCGCTCGAGGCGAGCGAGCACGTCCGTCGCGGGGGCCGTTTCGATGTTGCCGCGATCGACGAGCACAGGGACGACGCGGCGCCGCGCGTAGCCCGCCTCGCCCAGCTCCGCGGCGTTGAAGGCCGAGTCCGCGAGCGCGTAGGCCACGAGCGGCGCGAGCCGCGCGAGCTGCGCGCGGCCGAGGCGCGCCTCGTCGCCGAGGGGCGGGAGCCAGCGCTCGACGAGCCGCGCCGGCGTGATGTTGTGGTAGTCGAGAAGCTTCGGGCCGCGATGCGCGGCGAAGGCTTCTGCCGCCGGGCTCCCGATCGAGGACTGGTAGAGCAGCCAGTGGTCACGGCCCGAGGACCCCGGTAGCTCGTCGATCGGCCGGACCCGCCCGCCGCAGCCCGGACCGATGATGCGTGCGTAGATCTCCGACGCGAAGCCCATCTCCCGGAGGAGCCGCTGCGCCTCGAACGTGTGGTTGCTCACCGCGTCGTGCTCGACGATCGCGGGGATGACCTGGTCGATGCGCTCGGGCCGGCTCACCCTCGGCGGACGGTCGACTCGAGACGCGTGTACGCGGCCCGCAGCAGGCGGTCGCCCGCGCGTGCCGCGGCACGGGCAGCCGGTCGCGCCGCTCGGGGAACGACGCGACGGGCGAGCGCGCGCAGCCGCGCCGAGCGCTCGGCGAACGCGGGCACGCGAAGCGCCCGGACCGCCGCCGCTTCGAAGCGCGCGTCGAGCTCGCGCTCGAACCGCTCGGGCACGAGGCCGCTCGAGCGCAGGCGCTCGACCTCACGCGCAGCGTCGCGCAGCAGCGATCCGACCGGCGCGCCCTCGTCAGCCACGTACGAGCCCTGCGACCGCGCGACCGGCGCCCGCGCCGCGCCGCTCAGCGAGCGGTTGCCGCAGCACGAGGCAGCTCGCCCGATCCCGGAGGCAGGACCTCGACACGCATCGGCAGCCCGACGATCCCGACCGCGCGCCCGGGGTTCATGACCTCGAAGTCGCAGCCCGGGTCGAGGATGTCGAGCACGACGCCCCCGGGGTCGCGCGCCTCGACCGTCACCGAGAAGCGGCCGTCGAGCAGGACCATCGAGTCGAAGATGAACGTCGCGCACCCGCGCCCGACGTCGAGCGGCATGCCGGAGACCGCGCCCGAGCTCGTCGAGGAGAACACGATCCCGCCGCGCTCGTTCAGCAACGTGATCTTGAACTGCACGCCGCTCACCGGCGTCGAGACGTCGAAGTCGACGCGGAAGTCGATGGGCTCACCCGTCTCGATGTAGTTGCGCTCGTCCTGGCGCGCGTAGCTCGCGCTCGCCGAGAGAAGCTCGACCACGCGGCGCCGGGTCGTGATCTCGACGGGTGCGGCACCCCCGACCTGCTCGGCCTCGTCCGCGGGCGCCGCCGGCGCGGCCGCGAAGCCCGACTCGATCAGGCGCTCGCGGAAGATCCTGATCGCCTCGCCTGCGGGCGCCATCGTCACCTTCCTTCCCCGGTCGAGCACGAGCACCGTGTCGCAGATGTCGCGCATGAGGTCCGGGGAGTGCGAGACGACGACGATCGTGCGCCCGTCGCGCTGGAACTGCTGGATCCGGTCCATGCACTTCTGCTGGAAGCGCTCGTCGCCGACGGCGAGGACCTCGTCGACGAGGAGCACGTCGGGCTCGACGCTCACCGCGACCGAGAACCCGAGACGTACGTACATGCCGGACGAGTAGTACTTCACCTGGTTGTCGATGAACTGCTCGAGCTCCGCGAACGCGACGATCTCGTCGAAGCGACGGTCGATCTCCTTCGTCGAGAGCCCGAGGAGCGAGCCGTTCAGGTAGATGTTGTCGCGCCCCGACAGCTCGGGCTGGAAGCCCGCGCCGAGCTCGAGCATCGCGGCGAGCTGGCCGCGCACGACGACTTGGCCGCCCGTCGGCTGGAGGATCCCGGCGATGCACTTCAACAGGGTCGACTTCCCCGAACCGTTCCGGCCGAGGATCCCGACCGTCTGACCCGCGGTGATCTCCGCGGAGACGTCCTCGAGCGCCCAGAACTCCTCGAAGGGCACGTGGCCGCCGTGGACGACACGCTCCTTCAACGACGTGTACTTCTGGTGGTAGAGCCGGAAGCGCTTCGACACGCCCTGCACGTCGATCGCGACGGTCACCGACGGGTCAGAGCTCCTCGGCGAAGTTGCCCTCGATGCGGCCGAAGACCCGCATCGCGCCGAGCAGGAGCAGCACGCCCGCGACGAGCACGCCCGCGAGCATCTCGACGTAGAAGCCGGCCGAGTACCCGGCAAGGACCTGGTAGCGGCCCTGGTGCGGGACCGATACGACCACGTGGCCGTAGAACGCGCGCTGGAACGCGAGCACCAGGGGCGTGATCGGGTCGACGAGGTAGATGTCCATGAGCCAGCGGAACGCGTGCAGCTTGACGAGCTCGTTGTAGACGAGGTTGTAGTTGTAGACGACGGGTATGCCCCAGAACCAGGCCTGCAGCAACACGGCGACCAGGTGCTCGACGTCGCGGTAGTACACGTTCACCGCGGAGAGGAAGATCGCGAACGCCGCGGTGAGCACGACGAGGTCGACCAGCGCGAAGAGCGCGATCGGCATGTACGCCCAGTCGGGCGAGTACTGGAAGCCCAGCAGGAAGAGCGCCATCACGACCATCTGGAAGAACAGGAAGACGACGCCCGTGCCGACCTGGGACAGCGGCAGGATCTCGCGCGGGAACGCCACCTTCTTCACGATCCCGGCGTTCGCGACGATCGTCGAGGAGGAGCCGGGTAGCACGGTCGAGAACAGGTTCCAGACGAGCAGGCCCGAGAAAAGGTAGAGCGCGAAGTCCGGGGTCGGGTTCTTCAACACGTACTTGAAGACCACGTAGTACACCATGAGGACGACCGCGGGATTGAGCATCGACCACAGCAGCCCGAGGACGCTGCTCTTGTACTTGACCTTCAGCTCCTTGCGCACGAGGAAGACGAAGAGCTCGCGCGACTCCCAGATCTCGCGCACCCGCACGGTGAGGCGGACCTTGGACGAGACGACGCGGTACGGAAGGTCACGCGAGGCCGGGCGGGGCGAGTCGCCGCTCGGGGCCGGCGGCAGCTCCCCGAGCCGGGCGTCGGCCGGGGCGGAGACGCCGGCTTCGCTCGCCATCGCCATCGGAGACCTTCCTTCCTCTGCTCGACTTCGTGACGATGATCGCCGCCGTCACCCAGGGCCGACCGGGTGCACCGCCGGCCTCGGGCGTCGCCGGCGCGAAGAGCACCGAGCTCGCCACCTCGAACGTCAGACGGTGCGCGCAATCCTAGCTGCCAGCGGCAGCAGCGCGGCCGCACGCTCGGCCCCCGCGCGTCACCGCGCGGGGGCCGGCCGGGCCTCCTAACATGAGCCCGTGGCGACGGCGCGAGCCGGCGTCCACGCGCGGACGACCGACGGACAAGGAGCAGGCGTTGCCCGGAGCTGCACCGAGCCGTGTGCTGCGCCGGGCGCGTACGGCGGCCGCGTTGCCGGGCCGGGTCGTCGCGGTCGAGGACCGCTGCGCGGCGATCGACGCGCACGTGTGCGCGCGCCTCGACGAGATGCGCGCCGAGCTCGCTCGGCTCCGCGCGCTGCTCGAAGCCGTCGTCGAGACCGAGGCCGACGTCGCTGCCCTCGTCGGGCGGCTCCTCGGCGCGATGGGCGAGCGCGTCGAGGCCGTCGAGCGCGAGCTCGGCCTCGCGGCGCGCCCCGCACGTCCGCCTGCGCCGGGAGCGGCAGGTGCCGACCCGGGCGGGCAGGCGGGCACGGGCGGAGAGTCCTGAGCGGGTCGCCGACGGATCTCGCGCCGCCCGGACCGGTCGTCGTCGACCTCCAGGCCGTCCAGAGCCCCGGGTACCGCGGGCGCGGCGTCGGGCGGTACGCGCACGACTGGGCGCTCGCGCTCGAGCGCCTGCGCCCCGACCTCGTCGGACGGTACCTGCTCGACCCGTCGCTGCCTCCGCCGGGCGAGCTCGACGCGATCCTCTCGACCGGCAAGGTGCGCTACGCGGACGCCGCGGACGCAGTCCCTCGCCAGGCGCGCGTGCTCCACAGCCTCTCGCCGGTCGATCCCGACGTCGCGCTCACCGACCTGTGGCCGGCCGCCGCGACCGGCCGCGGTCTCGTGCGGAGCGCGACCGCGTACGACTTCATCCCCGCGCTCGCACCGGAGCGCGAGCTCGCGGAGCCGGCCGCGCGGGCGCGCTACCGCGTCCGGCTCGAGCTGATCCGCTCGGTTCACCAGCTCCACGTCCTCTCGCGCGCCGTCGCGCTCGACGCCCGGAAGCTCCTCGATCCCGGCCCGCGGGACGTCGTCGTCGTCGGCGCCGCGCCGCCGGCGTGGTGCGTCGCGCCAGCCGACCGTGACGCGGCGCGCTCGCGCGCGCTCGAACGCGTCGCCGGCCTCGACCGACCGTACGTCCTCTACCCGACCGGCAGCCACCCGCGGAAGAACAACGAGCGCCTCGTCCGGGCGTGGTCGCGGCTCGCCCCGCCCGTGCGAGACGCCTTCCAGCTCGTCCTCGCCGGCGACGTCCCCCGGTCGACCGCGGACCACTACGCGCACCTCGCGCGCGCGGGCGGTGTCGAGGCCCAGGTCGTGACCACGGGGTTCGTCGACGACGACCTGCTCCTCACGCTCTACCAGGGTGCGCACCTCGTGTGCTTCCCCTCCCTCGCAGAGGGTTTCGGCCTCCCGGTCGCCGAGGCGCTCGCGTGCGGCACACCGGTCGTCGTCTCGGACCTCCCGCCGCTCGACGAGCTCGCCGGGCCCGAGCACCGGTTCGCGCCGACCGACGAGGACTCGATCGCCCGCGCGATCGAGACGCACCTCGTCCGGGGCCCGGCGTCGCCGTCGCGCGGTCCGAGCGGAGCAGCGCCCACGTGGAACGACGTGGCGACCCGCACCGCGGCGGCTTTCGACGCGCTGTTGAGCCGGACCGCCGCGGTGCGCACGGGACCGCGCGCGACGGCCGGGCCGGGCCGTCCGCGCAGCGAAGGCGCGCGGCGCTCCATCGCGTTCGTCTCGCCGCTGCCGCCCGCGCCGACCGGCGTCGCCGCGTACAGCCTCCGGCTCGTCGAGGAGCTCCACGCTATCGGCGGCGTCGCGCTCGACGTGTTCGTCGACGGCCCGACCGCCGGCCAGGAGGCGCCGCCTGGCGTCGCTCGATACCGCGCGCGGTCCCTCCCCACGATCGAGCTCGCGCGCGGGCGGTACGACGCGGTCGTCTACGCGCTCGGCAACAGCCACCACCACCTCGGCGCACTCGCCGCGATGCGGCGACGTCGGGGCACCGTGGTGAGTCACGACGTGCGGCTCACGAACCTCTACCGGCACGAGCACGGGGACCCCGGTCTCGAGCCGGGCGGTCTCGCGCGCGCGATCCGGGCGATGTACGGCGACGCGCTGCCGGACGGGCTCGGGCGTGACGGCTCGGTGTCCGACTCCGAGCTCGACCGCTACGGCGTGCTCATGAGCCGCGAGGCGATCGAGCGATCGGACCGGTTCCTCGTGAGCTCGCTCGCGGCCGCGCGGCTCGCAAGCGTCGACGTCGGCACGGTGCTGTCGGAGCGCGTCGGCGTCCTGCCGTACGCGTTCGAGCAGCCCGGGCACGTCACCGGGTTCGTCGACGAACGTGCCGAGCCACCCGTAGGCCTTCCCGCGGCCGTCCTCGAGTGGTGGGGCGCGGGGCCGGACGCGGTCCCGGCGGACGTGACGGTCGTCACGCACTTCGGCATCGTCGACCCCGCGAAGGACCCGATCACGCTGCTCGAGGCGTTTGTCCTCGCGGCCCCCCGCCTCGCGGGCGCGAAGCTCGCGTTCGTCGGCCCGATCGCCGATGCGATCGCGGCCGAGCTCGCGGCGCGCGCCGCGGCCGCGGGCCTCGCCGCCTCGCTCGTGATCACCGGCCCGCTCGCGCCGGACGCGTACCGCGCCTGGACCCGGCGGGCGACGGTCGCCGTGCAGCTTCGCCGGTCGTCGAACGGCGAGGCGTCGGCCGCGGTCGGCGAGTGCCTCGCCTCGGGCGTCCCGACCGTCGTGAGCGACCTCGGGTGGGCACGCGAGCTCCCCGACGCCGCGGTCGTGCGGGTCCCGGCGCGCGTGGATGCCGCCTCGCTCGCCCGCGTGCTGTCCGAGCTCGCTCGCGACCCGTCGCGGCGACGATCGCTCGCCGCGGCAGGCCGCGCGGAGGCCGGCGCGAGGAGCTTCGCCCGCACCGCGGCGGCTCTCCTCGAGCTCGTGGGCCTAGGGACTACCGCGTAGCGGCGAGAGGAGACGGCGCGCCGGGCGACGGCAGCGGGCGAGCACGAGGCGCGCGATCTCGTCGGGGCGACCCGCGGCTCTCGCCGGCGGTCCGTCGGCAAACGGATCCGCGGGTGTCGCCAGCCCCGAGCGCGCGCCGAGCTCGACTCGAGCCGCGTTGACCAGGCGGTCGCGAGCCGCTCGCTCGCGGACCGCTGCCTGCACCAGTTCTCGCAGGTCGACCTCGGTGCCCGTGAGGCCGCGCCATCCGGGCTCGCCCGGGGGGACGCCGGCCGGCCGGCCGGCGTCGACCCGCACGCGCTCGACGGTCATCCCCGGGGCCTCGAGGATCCGGTCGAGGTCCTCGGCGTGCTCCAGCACGACGCCGGTCGTGCGGCTCCACAGCTCGCGCGACGCCCGCCCGCCGACGCCGCCCGGGATCGGAATCGGGCTAGGAAGCCGGATCGTGACCTCCCCGAAGCCGCGCAGCGCGATCCCGAGCGCTACGAGCGTCACGGCGCGAGTCGCGCGGTCCGCGCCCGACGAGAGCGGCAGGCCGGGCTCGAAGTTCACGACGGCCGCGTCGAAGCGCCGCGCGCGCCTCGCGAGCTGGAGCGCGAGCATCGGCCCCGCGAGGGCTCCGTGCGCGTGCGCAGCGCTGCGCGGGTCGGGCGACAGGATCTCGACCTCGTGACCGGCGTCCACGAGCTCGGCAGCGGCGGCTGCGAGCCGCCTCGCGGGCGCGCCGCCCGGGGGCGGCACCGTGCCGACGACGAGCACCCTCACGAGCGCTCACCGCCGACCAGGCCGTCGAGCGAGGCCTCCATCGCGTCGAGCACGGTCTCCCACGTGTAGTGCGCGAGCACGTACCGCCTTCCGCGCTCCGCGAGCGCGGAAGCGGCCTTCGGCGCGTCGGCGACGAACGCGAGGCACTCGCCGAGCTCTAGCTCGTCCGCGTAGGTGAGCCCGCCCCCGGAGCGCTCGCAGTGCCACGCGACGACCTCGCCCGCGGCGTCGGCGATCACCGGCGTCCCGGCGAGCCATGCCTCCATGACGGTGCGCGAGAAGCTCTCGTTGCGGCTCGGCTGGAGGAGCGCCTCGGCTGCCGCGAACGCGTGCGGCAGCTCGTCCTCCTCCAGGTACCCGAGGTCGACGACACGGTCCGCCAGACCCCCCGGCACGTCGACCGCGCCGACACCGCAGGTCACGAGGTCGAACGGGAGGTCGTGCGCGACAACGGCCGCGCTGAACGACGCGAGCAGGCGGCGCCAGCCCTTGCCCTCCTCGCGGCGGCCGGCGTAGAGGACGAACGGCCGACCGAGACCGTGACGCGACCGGAAGCCGGCGGGGTCGTACGACGCGGGGACCGCCACGGCTGCGCCGACCACCGCGTGGCGCGGCGCGAGGCCGGGCGCGACACGGTGCGCGAGCTGGTGCTCGGGCTCGGAGAGAAACCACGCGCCCGCGACGTCCGACAGCGTCGAGGACACGATGTCGAGCCACGCGTACGGCTCGTCGTGCAGGCACGGCATCACGATCGTGCGCTCGGGCACGACCTGCGCGCCGTAGATCGTGGACCAGAACAGGTACGGCGAGAGCACGATCGCGTCCAGTTCACGCGATCGTGCCATGAGGTGCAGGTAGAGGTCGGGGACCCGGAACCGACCGTTCACCCAGGCCACTTCCTCGCCCGCGTCGAGGGCCTCGCCTCGCTGCACACGCTGCTCGAGCTGCGCGGCGACGAGCCGCGAGCGGGCCGCGACGGTCGCGAAGCGGCGGACCGTGACGCCCCCGTCGACGAACGTGCCCGCCGGGAACTCGTTGGACCAGCTGTAGTGGCTCTTCGCACAGGTCGTGAGCAGGTCCACCTCGTGCCCGCGAGCCGCGAGCCCGCGGGCCGCCTCGGCCATCACCGCCTCGGAACCGCCCACTACACCTGGGCCGTAACGAGGTGCTACGAAGGCGAGGTGCACATGGCGATCGTAGGTGATCGACCCTTCGCGCGACCGTACGGGCACGTGGCACGGTCGTCAGACCACTCTACGTGGTGCTATCGCTCCATGCTCCAGCTACAACCTGCGGCGCCGCGTGCCGTTGGTCCTGTCGATGTCACTCGGGCGAAAGTGGGCACGGCCCGCGACCCGCGCGCCTGCGCGCCGCACGGGCTCGCACGTGCGTGACGGCGCGGCGCGACCGAGACCGGCGCGCCCTGCCCGGCACGGCCGGTCGCGGTCGTCCTCGGCCAGATCCCTGCTCGCGACCGTGGCGACCGCGTGCGCGGCCGTCGGGAGCTGCGTGACGCTCGGCGCGGTCACGACCACGGCCGGGGCGCAGGCGTCGGTGCGCGTCCCCGCCTCCCGGACCGGTACGCACCGCGCCGTCGCGGGCGTCACGTGGCCCGCGCCTCAGTGGGTGACGCGCACGGTGACCGGCTCCAGCGTCGGCTACGTCGCGCAGAGCTCGCCGACCGCCGCGACCGCCGGTGGGCGGACGATCGTCGCGGTCGGGGCCGAGAACGGCTACGTCTACCTCACCGACGCGAAGACGGGAGCCGAGCTGCCGGGGTGGCCCCGCCGGATGGCGGCTCCCGCGGGGGCGAGCGTCGCGATCGAGTCGAGCCCCACGATCGCGTGGTTGGACGGGCCCGACAAGCCGCCCTCGATCATCGTGGGCTCCGGCTCGACGTGGGTCCCCGACACGGTCGGCGAGGTCGAGGCGTTCCGGCTCAACGGAGCGGTCCGGTGGGTGTTCCGGGTCGGAGCCGCGCCCGGCACCGCGATCGGCGTGATCTCGAGCCCCGCGGTCGGCGATCTCACCGGGAACGGCCAGCAGGACGTCGTGTTCGGATCGTGGGACCACAACCTCTACGCGCTGAGCCCGAACGGCAAGGTCCTTCCGGGCTTCCCGTACAACGCGGCGGACACGATCTGGTCTAGCCCGTCGCTGTACCGCCTGAGCGGGCACGCGGGCGCCGACATCTTCCTCGCGAGCGACGCGTCGGGCCGAGCCGTGTCGAGCTCGCCCGGAGCCCGCCACTGCTACGGGGGCTTCCTCGGCGACTACCGCTACGTGCACCACGCGGTCGTGCGCGAGTGGTACCACTGCGAGAACCAGGTGATCTGGTCGAGCCCAGCCGTCGGGATGATCGGCCCGTCGCACCGACCGGTCGTCGTCGTCGGCACGGGCTTCTACTACCAGCCGTTCCCGTCCGACACCGACAAGGTGCTCGCGTACTACGCGGACAACGGCGCGCAGGTTCCCGGGTGGCCCGTCTCGACCGCCGGACCGGCGCTCGGCTCGCCCGCGATCGGCGTCATCGACGGCTCCGGCACGCCGTCCGTCGTCGAGACGACGTGGGTGTGCACCACCCCCGAGCGCACGGGCTGCTTCACGGGCTACCAGTCACAGGTCGACGCGTGGTCCGGCAGCGGCACCCTGCTCTGGTCG
Organism: Acidimicrobiaceae bacterium; assembly: GCA_027306925.1. Classification (GTDB taxonomy): domain Bacteria; phylum Actinomycetota; class Acidimicrobiia; order Acidimicrobiales; family Bog-793; genus JAJZBW01. The sequence goes on from DAHUXW010000128.1 coordinate 11,508, forward strand.
CGAAAGCTCGTCGGCCCGACGGACCTCGCGTCGCCCGTGCTCGTCCCTCTCCGTGGTGAGTCGACCGACGACGTGCTCGTCGGCTCACCCGCGGGCCTCTACCCGCTGTCCGGCTCGACCGGCGCGTACCTGTTCGGCACGAACGGAACGTACCGGGCCGCGACCGTGAACGCGGGCTGCGCGGTCTACAACTCCGTCGCGACGATCGACGTGCCAGGTGTCGGACCGCGCAGCGGATGGCACGTGTTCGAGGGATGCGGCGGCCCGAGCGCGCTGCACCACCCCGGCGAGCTCGCGAGCTACCGCCTTCCGGTCCAGCCGTCGAGCGCCGCCGCGTGGCCGATGTTCCGGGGCAGCCCCCAGCACGACGGCGTCGCCTTCACGAGCCTTCCGGGCGTCCAGCCCCCGGTTCCCGGCGTCGCGACGACGGCCTCCGCTGCACCGTAGGGCGCCCGCGACGCGCAGCGCCGGACACCCGCGCCGCATCGAGTATCGGGCCCCGGCCACCCGCGACCCGACTTCCATCGCCCGACCGGGTCGGGCAGGATCAGTGAGTGCCCCGCCACTTCGCCCGAGCCGCGCCGCGCCGCCGGGCCGGCCGGCTCGTCCCGCGAGCCGCGCTCCTCGCAGCCCTCGCAGCCCTCGCCGCCGCGATCCTCCCGGCAACCCCGCCCGCGCTCGCCCAGCCCGCGGCCACCTCCTTCCCCGCGCCCACGTGGTCCGACACGCTTGGCCAGATTGCGATCAGCTCGCCGACCGTCGCGACCGTCGAGGGCGTCCAGGCCGTCGTGTTCGGGTCCGAGAGCGGGTACGTGTACGTGATCGACGCCCTTACCGGCGCGAACCTCCCGGGCTGGCCGGAACCCGTCGAGCTCGCGCCGGGCACTCCGTCCGCGATCGAGTCGAGCCCGACCGTCGCGTACCTCGACGGCCCGACGAAGCCACCGACGATCGTCGTCGGCGCCGGCTCCACGTACGTGAAGAACCAGCAGGGCGGGCTCGTCGCGTTCAACGAGAACGGCACGACCCGCTTCGTCTTCCACACCCACGACATCTACAACGAGTGGACGAACGCGCCCCGCCCCGACGGCTACGACGAGGCCGTGTTCTCGACCCCTGCGATCGGCGACGTCACGGGCAACGGCCAGCAGGACATCGTCTTCGGCTCGTGGGACCACGAGCTCTACGCGCTCACGCCGTCCGGCTCGCTCGTGCCGGGCTTCCCCTTCCAGACCGAGGACACGATCTGGTCCTCCCCGGCGCTCATGCACGTGCGCGGCGCGCCGCGCACCGAGGACATCTTCATCGGCGGCGACGCGACCGGACGGCTCGGCTGCTACGGCGGCTTCGTCTACGACTTCACCTACCGCCACCGCCGGCCGACCATCGTGTGGCAGCACTGCGAGCCGCAGACGATCTGGTCGAGCCCCGCGATCGGCGTGATCAACGGCACGGGTCGCCCGGCGGTGGTCGTCGGTACCGGGTTCGGCTGGCCCCCGCCGTACAAGTCGGGGTCGGACAAGATCTTCGCCTTCTACGCCGACAACGGCGCCGGCGTCCCCGGCTGGCCCGTGCCGACCGCCGGTCCCGTGTTCGGCTCGCCCGCGATCGGGACACTCGCGGGCGGGACGACCCCGGCCGTCGTCGACACCTCGTGGTGCGTCGCGTGCACGAAGTCCGCGTCCATCGGGACCTCGAACGTCTCCGCGTGGACCGGTTCCGGCCAGCTCATATGGACCCAGACCCTGAACGGTCCGAACGACTTCGCCTCGCCCGTCATCGCGAACCTCACCGGGACCGGTGGCAACGACGTCGTCGTCGGGTCCGCTGGCGGTCTCTACCCGATCGACGGCGCGACCGGCGCGTTCCTCTTCGGCACCTCGACGCGGGTCCCCGTCAACACGTGCTCGTCGCAGAACTCCGTCGCGATCGCGGACGTCGCCGGGAGCGGCCCGGGGTCGGGGTGGCACATGTTCGAGGCGTGCGGAGGACCCCACCAGGTCACGCCCATCGGCCATCTCTACGACTACCCGCTGCCGGCACCGCCGTCCACGCCGCCGCCGTGGCCGATGTGGCGCGACGGGACCGACCACAGCGGTGTCGCAGTCTCGACACTCCCGGCTTCCTTCCGCGGGAGCGGCGGCTAGCTCACTGCGCCGACGTGCGGCTCTTCAGCGTCGAGTGGTCGATCACCCGGTCGATGAAGCCGTACTCGAGGGCCTCGTCCGCGGTGAACCAGCGGTCGCGGTCCGAGTCCGCCTCGATGCGCTCGAGCGGCTGGCCCGTGTGGAACGCGATGCGCTCGGCCATCATCCGCTTGAGGTAGATGATCTGCTCGGCCTGGATCGCGATGTCCGCGGCCTGCCCCTGCATCTGGCCCGAGGGCTGGTGCATCAAGATCCGCGAGTGCGGGAGCGCGTAGCGCTTCCCGGGCTGGCCGGCACACAGGAGGAACTGCCCCATCGACGCCGCGAGGCCGAGGCAGATCGTCGAGACGTCGCACCGCACGTACTGCATCGTGTCGTAGATCGCGAGGCCGTCGGTGACCGACCCGCCGGGCGAGTTGATGTAGAGGTTGATGTCACGGTCCGGGTCCTCGGCCTCGAGGAGCAGGAGCTGCGCGCAGACCATGTTCGCCGAGGTCTGGTCGACCTGGGTGCCGAGGAAGATGATCCGCTCCTTCAGCAGCCGCTGGTAGATGTCGCCGGACGGGTCGCCCGAGGGCGACAGCGCCGAGACGGGTGAGACGTCCGAGGTGGAGCGCGTCGCAGTCATGGCGAAAGGCTACCCGCCTCCGGGCGCGATCCCGCGCGACGACGCGGATAGTGTCGCCCCAGGCCAGCGCGCGCGGGCGTGGCGAAATCGGCAGACGCGCCGGGTTTAGGTCCCGGTCCCTTCGGGGGTGGAGGTTCGACTCCTCTCGCCCGCACGTACCGACCGAGCTGGGGGCAGTGGCAGCGCGCGACCGAGCACCCGACCGTCACGCAGGCGTTGCCGAGCGCCAAAGGACGCGGCGAATAGCCCGACGTCCTCGGGCCGTCCGCGTGCCCGCGGGCGCACGGAACTATACCCCATAGGGTATATTCGCGAGTACCCGTCGGACCTCGGCGGGAATCGACCGCCTGCCGGATCCAGCACCCGGCCGGCGAAGGAGCGCCAATGTACCGAGACATCGAAGCTGCCGAGCTCGCTTCCCGGCTCGGGACCTCGAGCGATCCCTTCCTCGTCGACGTGCGCGAGCCCGTCGAGTTCGCCGCCTGGTCGATCCCGTCCGCGGTCAACATCCCGCTCGGCCAGCTCGCCGCCCGCATGTCGGAGGTCCCCGACGACCGGGAGGTCGTGAGCGTGTGCGCGTCGGGGAGCCGGTCGGCCACCGCCGCGGAGCTCCTCAGCCACACGGGCCGGCACGTGGCGAACCTCGCGGGCGGGATGATCGCCTGGGCAATGGCGTACGACGCCGTGACGCTCGAGATCGGAGGTGCCCGGGTCGTGCAGGTGCGGCGTCGTGGGAAGGGGTGCCTCTCCTACCTCGTCGGCGCGGGCGACCAGGCGTTCGTCGTGGACCCGTCGCTCGACACCGACGTCTACCTCCGGCAGGCCGACGAGCACGGCTGGACGATCGCTCGCGTGTTCGACACCCACCTGCACGCGGACCACCTGAGCGGGGCGCGCGCGCTCGCAGAGGTGACCGGCGCATCGCTGCACCTCAACCCCGCGGACACGTTCGACTTCCCGTACCAGCCCCTCGGCGACGGGGACGGCTTCGAGCTCCCGGGATCCGTGAGCTTCCGGGTCAACGTGATGAGCACGCCCGGGCACACGCGGGGATCGACCGTCTACGTGGTGGCCGGCCGGGCGGTCCTGTCGGGAGACACCCTGTTCGTCGAGAGCGTCGGCCGCCCCGACCTCGCCGACCAGGCCGAGGCCTTCGCCCACGACCTCTACCGGTCGCTGCACGACAAGGTGCTCGCCCTTTCCGACGACACGCTCGTGCTCCCCGCCCACTACGGCGACGCAGTCGTCGTGCGCCCGGACCAGCCGGTCGGCGCGTCGCTCGGCGAGCTCCGAGAGGCGCTCGCGCCGCTCTCCTTCGACGAGGAGTCGTTCGTGTCGTGGGCCGCCGCTCGCTCGGTCCCGCGTCCCCCCAACTACGGCGAGATCGTCACAGCGAACATGGGCCACGCGGGGGCCCCACTGGCCGCGCTGCGCCGACTGGAGCTCGGCCCGAACCGCTGCGCAGTATCCGCGTAGGGCGCGCCGCAGGGTCGACCGCGCCGACCGCGGTCGCGCGAGCTCACGGCCACGGCCACGGCCACGGCCACGGCCACGGCCACGGCCACGGCCACGGCCGATAGCGTCGCTCGCATGGGCCTCTACCGCGAGCGGGTCCTGCCCCGCCTGGTCGACCGTGCGTGCGGGACCGGCGAGCTGCGGCGCTGGCGCACGGAGGTCACCGCAGGGCTCGCCGGCACGGTCGTCGAGATCGGTTTCGGCTCGGGCCTGAACGTCGAGCACTACCCGGCCGAGGTGGAGATCGTCCTCGCGGTCGAGCCGTCGGCGGTCGCGCGGCGCCTCGCCGCCGCTCGGGTCGCGACCGGGCGGACTCGCGTCGAGCACGTCGGACTCGACGGCGAGGCGATCCCTCTCGAGGACGCGAGCTGCGACGGCGCGCTGTCGACCTTCACGCTGTGCACGCTCCGCGATCCTGCGAAGGCGCTGGGCGAGCTGCGACGGGTGCTCCGGCCCGCGGGCCGGCTCCACCTGCTCGAGCACGGACTGTCTCCGGACCCCTCGGTGGCCCGGTGGCAGCACCGGATCGACCCGTGGCAACGCCGGTTCGCGGACGGCTGCCACCTCACGAGGGATGCGGCGTCGCTCGTGCGGGACGCGGGGTTCGTCGTGGAGCGCTTGGAGCAACGGTACGCAAACGGCCCGAGACCGTGGACCTGGTTCACGCTCGCGGTCGCCGTGAACCCGCGGGACGCGCCGAGCTGACCGACGCGGCGGGTGGCGCCCAGGCGCTCGCCGCCGAGGGCCCGGCGCAGCGTGCGGCGGCGCGCGCCGCCGAGGGCCGCGCACCCAGGGGATCGCGGGCGCGTTGTGCAAGTGTGTGGGCGTGAGCCTGCTCGAGCTGACCGGGCTCACTCGCCGCTTCGGGTCCGTCGTTGCGCTCGACGGGCTGACGTTCTCCGTGCCGGCGGGCGAGGTCGTCGGGTTCCTCGGCCCGAACGGCGCCGGCAAGACGACGACGATGCGGGCGATTTTCGACCTCGTCGACCTCGACTCGGGCACCGTCTCGTGGGACGGGCACCCCATCACGGCGGCCGACCGTCGTCGATTCGGCTACATGCCCGAGGAGCGCGGCCTCTACCCTTCGATGCTCGTGGGCGAACAGCTCGAGTACCTGGGCAAACTCCACGGGATGAGCGCCGCGTCGGCAGCCGCCGCTGCCGCGCAATGGCTCGAGCGCCTCGGAGTCGGCGAACGCGCGACCAGCCGCGTCGACGCGCTGTCGCACGGGAACCAGCAGCGCGTGCAGCTCGCCGCGGCGCTCGTCCACTCGCCGGAGGTTCTCGTGCTCGACGAGCCCCTCGCCGGCCTCGACCCGACCGCGATCGACGCGATCGGCCAGGTGCTCGTCGATCAGGCCGCAGCGGGCTGCTGCGTCCTTCTCTCGAGCCACCAGCTGGACCTCGTCGAGGACCTCTGCGAGGCGGTCACGATCATCGACCACGGCCGGCTCGTCGCCTCCGGGCGCGTCGACGACCTCGCCGCGAGCGGTCGGCGCCGGCTCGTCGTGCGCGTCGAGGGAGACCGCACGGCCGCGTGGGCGAGCGGCCGACCGGGCGTCACGGTCTCCGAGGTGTCGGGCGGCGCGGCGCGGCTCGTCCTCGACGACGGCGTCGACAGCCAGGACCTGCTGCGGGCGGCGATGGCCGCGGGGAGCGTCACGGAGTTCGCCTTCGGGCGCCGCCGCCTGTCCGAGGTCTTCCGGGAGGCGCTCGCGTGACGCGCGCGCTCGTGCTCCTCGGCGTCGTGGCGCTCGCCGCGTTGCGGATCTGGTTCCGCCGCCGCAGCCGGGGCGCTCGCGGCCGGGGTGCGTCGTGGCGTCGGAGCGGCTCGCCGGGCCAGAGCGCCGCGTCGGGCCAGAGTGGCGCGCGGTTCCGGCCGACCGGACCGCGCGACCTGTTCGAGCGGGCCATCGGCGACGTCGGTCTCGTCGCCGCTCGCGAGATCCGGGAGCGGACGCGCGGCCGCACGTTCCGCTTCGGCACCGTGCTCATCCTCGCGGCAGTCGCCGCCGCGATCGTGATCCCGGTCGTCCGCTCGACGAAGCCCGGCGCCGAACGGATCGGCGTCGTCGGCGCGATGCCGGCGTCGCTCCGCGGTGCCGTCGTGGCGGCCGGCGCGTCGGTACGGACGCGGGTGACAGTCGCACCCGAGCCGGATCTCACCGCCGCGAAGCGCGACCTGCGGACCGGCGCGATCGCGCTCGCGATCGTCGACGCACGCACGATCGTCACGGCGAAGGCCGTGACGTCGTCCGACACGTCGGCGGGCGCGGCGCTCGAGCGGACGATCGCAAATGCCGTGAGCCTGCACCTCGCGTTCGAGGCCGCGGGGATCACGGCGGTGCAGGCCGCCGCGCTCGCGCGCTCCACGCCCGCGCGCGTGACGAGCCTCGCACCCGCCCCGACCCACAGCGCCGCCCGGCCGACGTCGCTCTACGGCCTGATCCTGCTGTTCATCCTTCTCCAGCAGTACGGGACGTGGACGCTCATGGGCGTGCTCGAGGAGAAGGCGAGCCGGGTCGTCGAGGTCCTGCTCGCGACCGTGCGCCCGGTCCAGCTGCTCGCGGGCAAGGTGCTCGGGATCGGCATCGTCGCGCTCGCCCAGGCGGGCCTCGTCGTCGCCTTCGCGCTCGTGCTCGCGAAGGCCGTCGGCTCGGACCTGCTCACCGGCGCGGCGCCGGTCGAGCTGCTGAGCGAGCTCCTCTGGCTGCTGCTCGGCTACGCGTTCTACTGCTGGGTGTACGCGGCCACGGGCTCGATGGCCGAGCGACAGGACCAGCTCCAGAGCCTGACGTTCCCCTTGAGCATCCCGATCATCCTCGGCTACGTCACGGCGCTGGTAGCCGCGAGCAGCGGGAACGCGTCGACGTTCTTCAAGGTGCTCGCCTACCTCCCGCCGACCGCACCGTTCGCGATGCCCGTGCTCGTCGGCCTGGGTGGTGTGACGTGGTGGGAGTTCGTCGCGTCCGTGCTCCTCAGCGTCGCCGCGACCGTCGCGATGGCGAGGCTCGCGGCCGGCGTCTACCGGCGCGCGATCCTGCGCACGGGCCGGCGCGTCGCGCTGCGCGAGGTCTTCTCGAAGGCGCGCACCTAGCGGCGCTCCCCGCCCGGCCGGCGGGATCCCTCGGCGAACGGCGCGCCCGCCGGCTACGCGGTGGCGAGTGGGAGGAGCCGCCGCGCCGCCTCGTAGAGATCGGGCGGAAGCGGCCCCCTCTCGGCAATCGCGACGTTCGCCGCCAGGTGCGCGACGCTCGAGGTGCCGACGATCGTGCTCGAAAGCGCGCGATGGCTGAGCGTGAAGCGGAGGACGAACTCGAGCGGGCCCATGTCGCCGAGTAGCTCCTCCACCCCCGAGGATGCCCACCGCCTCCGGCCCTCGCCCGCGGCGAGGCCGATCGGCTCCGCACGCCACGCCTTGTCCTGCGAGGGTGCTCCGCGCGCGGCCCCACCCCGCACGAGCATCCCCGCCCCGGCGTCACGCGCCGCGGTCACGAGATCCTCGTGCTCGCGCTGGAGCGCCGAGTAGGGGATCTGGAACACGTCGAACACGCCCATCGCGATGTGCTCCGGGAGGTTCGGCAACGTCCCGGACATGCCGATGAAGCGGACCTTGCCCTCGTCGCGGAGCGCGTCGAGCGCCTCGAGCGTCGAGTCCGCGTCCATCCGCGCGCGGCTCGGGGACATGTGCACCTGGAGCACGTCGAGCCGGTCCGTCGCGAGACGGCGCAGGCTCTGCTCGGTCCCAGCCCGGATGTTCGCCGCGGACCAGTCGTGCGGGAACGGCCGTGCCGCCCCGTCGGGTGGGTCGGAGAGCACGCAGCCGCACTTCGACGCGAGCACGTACTCGTCACGGCGAGCGGCGAGGAACCGGCCGATCAGCTCCTCGCTCCTCCCGTAGTCGATCGACGTGTCGACGAGGTTGATCCCGCTGTCGAGGACGGCGTTCAGCAACCGCCCGGCCTCGTCGTCCGCGACCGTCGGCCCGTCCGGCGCGCCCCTCAGCTCCATCGCGCCGTAGCCGAGGACCGTGACCTCGAGCCCCGTGCGACCGAGCGGCCGCGTCGCGATGCTCACGGCCGCGGGCTCCCCATGGCCGCACGCTACCCGCCACTACCGTGCGGCACGTGCCCGCGGATCGCGTCGGCGCGACCAACCCGACGACCGTCGTGTTCCTGACGGCGATCCTCCCCGCGTCCACGAGAAGGGGCCGCACGTCACGGAGCAGGTCCCTCCCCTCGGCCTCGTCCTCTCGGCGATCGGCGTGGTCTCGGACAGCGCGTTGGCCGGCGCCGGGACGTTCCGCGCGTGGTTCGCCCGGTCACCTCGACGCCTCGAGCTCGCCGGTGGCGCAGGTGGCCGTGCGATGGTCGCGATCCGCGCGAGCGTCGCGCTCACCGGCCGCAAGGACTGATGTGGCGCACCGGGAGCTCCGGTGCCGTCCGATCCGGTCCGGCGACGGCGCTCCGCCGGGCAAGGCGTGGGCGCGAGCTCCTGGCTACGCTCCGGCTAGGGCGCGGATTCCTGCATACGATGGGCATATGCCGGCAGTGCACGCAGCGGTGGAGGTGGAGCGCGAGGCCAAGCTCGTCGCCCCGACCGGCCTCGCGCTGCCGGACATCTCGGGCATCGTTCCGGGCGCCCGGATGGTCGCCCAGCCGGACGAGCGCCTCGTCGCGACCTACTACGACACGAGTGACCTGCGGCTCGCCCGATCGGGGATCACCGTGCGGCACCGCTCCGGCGAGGCCGGTCCCGCCTGGACCGTGAAGTTTCCGGACGACGCGGACGCGACGAGCGTCTCTCGCCACGAGGTCCGGATCGACGGGACCGAGCAGGTAGTCCCCGACCTCGCCGCCGATATCGTGCTCGCGTCGAGGAGGACCCGGCCCCTCGAGCCGGTCGCCCGGATCACGACCGCGCGTCGCCGGACCGCGCTCGTCGACGCGGACGGCCGGGCGCTCGCCGAGGTCGCGGACGACACCGTCTCGGTCGCCGGGGCGCACGGCGGAGCGCGGTCGTTCCGCGAGGTCGAGGTCGAGCTGCTCGACCGGGGCGACGCCGTCGCGGGGCTGCTGGACGCCGCGGCAGCGCTGCTCGTCGGCGCCGGCTGCCGGGCCGAGGCGCCGATCCCGAAGCTCGTCCGCGCGCTCGGGGACGACGCGCGCAAACCGGCAGACGTCGTCGTGCCAGAGATCGACGCCGACGCGACCGCGGCCGAGCTCGTGCGCCACGCGCTCGCCCGGTGCGTCGCCGCGATGCTCCGGCACGACCCCGGCGTCCGGCTCGGCGGCGACGAGGAAGCGGTGCACGACTTCCGGGTCGCGACGCGCCGCCTGCGATCGGACCTCCGCAGCTTCGCCGTCCTGCTCGACCGCGGCGCGCTCGCGCACGTGCGCAGCGAGCTCAGCTGGCTCGGCGCGCTCGTCGGCGTGCTCCGGGACACCGACGTGCTCGCCGGCCGCCTGGCGCGGGACCTCGCGGAGCTGCCGGCACGCGATCGGGAGGCGGCCGAGCCGCTCGTCGCACACCTCGGGCGACAAGCCGCCTCGGCCCGCGACGACCTGCTCGCAGCGATGCGCGACGAGCGCTACGTGCTCCTCGTCGACTCGCTGGTCGAGGTCGCGCGGGTGCCGCCGCTGCGCCGCGGGTCACGTCGCGCGACCGCGCCCGCGGCTGCGCACGTGTCGAGCGTGGCGAGGCGGCCGTGGCAGCGCCTCGTGACGGGCGTCCGCGCGCTCGGCGAGGAGCCGTCCGACGCCGCGCTCCACCGGGTGCGGATTCTCGCGAAGCGGTGCAGGTACGCGGCCGAGGCCGTCGCGCCGGTCGCCGGACCGGGCGCGGCGCGCTTCGCTTCGGCGGTCGCGGACGTCCAGACGCTGCTCGGCGACCACCAGGACGCGGTCGTCGCGCAAGCGTTCCTCGCCGGCGCCGCCGGGCTCGCGGCGGGACGGGAAGGCGATCGTGAGCTGCGAGCGGTCATCGCGGCGCTCATCGAGCTCGAGCGCTCACGGCAGTCCGAGCTTCGCTCCCGGTGGCCCGGGACGTGGCGGGCCGCGTCCGCGAAGGATCTCCGCCGCTGGCTCTGACTGGCGGACCGGCGGTCCCCGTCGGGTCCCTCGCTCGGGTCCGGCGGAACGGTCCGCCTCGTCGCAGCTCCGTGGGCTTACGCTGCGGCCATGAGCGACGACGTGCGCAGCGTGCCGGTGAAGGCCCACCACCACTTCAGGCGGGCGGTCAGCCTCCGAGGACTCGTGAGCGAGGTGCGCCAGGTCGAGGGCTTGAACGCGAAGGTCGCCGTCCTGCTCACGAGAGGCGTCGGCACGATGGCGTGCGCGTACCTCTTCTGTCTCATCGCGCTCGCGAGCCTGCCCGCCGTCCTCGTCGAGGCTGGCGCCCTGCAGCGCCGCGACGTGCCGACCTTCCTCACGAGGCCCGGGCTCGTCCTGGTCGTCGCGTGGGTCGCGCAGACCTTCATCCAGCTCGTGCTCCTCTCGGTCATCATGGTCGGCCAGAGCGTGCAGAGCGCGGCGTCGGACGCCCGCTCGGAGAGCACCTTCAAGGACACCGAGACGATCCTCGACCGCCTCGACGTGCACAGCCAAGGCGGCCTCAAGGCGATCCTCGACCGGATCGACGCGCTCGAGGCGGCGCTCGGGAAGTGACTCCTGCCACGGCCGCCGGCTGCGCGGCCTGCACGCCCGGGCCCCTCGGCGCGGCCGCGACCTCGACCGGCGCCCTCGAGGTCCTCCCCGACGGTCACGATCCGGGCCGCGCCTGCGGAGATCGCGGCGATCGCGTCGGGATCCGGGGTGCGGCAGGCGACGCCGTCCACGAAGGTGTCCGCCGAGCTCGTGGACACGACGCGGCCCGCAGCGACGGACCGTGCGGTCGCGGGCGCCCGCTCGGCGACGACGCCGAGGATCTGCGTCGACAGGCCGAGCAGGTCACGCACGGCCTTGAGCCCGACGATGCCCCTGCCCATCCCGACCGGCACGTACACCGTGTCCGACGCCCCCACCGCCTCGAACAGCTCGCGCGCGTAGGTCGCCACGCCGAGCACGAGGTCGCGATGGAACGACGGCCCGGTCTCGAGGCTGCGCTCGGCACCGATCTCCGCCGCATGCTCGCGTGCAGCCCGGAAGTCGTGGCCGTGCTCGACGAGCTCCGCACCGAACGCGCGCATCGCGGCGTTCTTGTCCGCGTTGTTCGCGAACGGCACGACGATCGTGACCGCGACGCCGGCGGCCCGTCCGGCGAACGCGAGGCTCTGCCCGTGGTTGCCGCGGGTCGCGCTCACGATCCCGCGAACTGCCGGGCGCTCGGTGATCATTCGCTCCACGTAGACGAAGCCCCCCCGGACCTCGAACGCGCCCGTCGGGGTGTGGTTCTCGTCTTGACTACGACCTCGGCGCCCACGAGGTCGCCGAGCAGCGGCCGCGCGAACTGCGGCGTCGGCGGGACCGACCGGCCCGTGAGCGAGCGGGTGCGCGGTGGCGACGGACCGCGGGTGGAGGAGTCCACCCGCGGTCCACCCGCGACCCATCCAGCGGTGGACGACGCGGCGGCCGCGCCGGCGGAGAATTGCGCCATGACCACCACGGACTACGCGATCGACATCGCGCTCATCGCCATCGTCGCCCTGCAGTTGCGGGGCCGCCGCCCGACCACGCGGTCCCTGTTGCTCCCCGTCGTCATCGTCATGTGGGCGGCGTTCACCCGTCTTCACGCGATCCCGACCGCGGGGAACGACCTCACGCTCGCGATCGCCGGCGCGGCGCTCGGCGTGACTCTCGGAGCGCTGTGCCCACGGTTCACGACGGTGACCGCGGACGAGCGCGGACCGATCGCGAAGGCCGGCGTCGTCGCGGGCGTGCTCTGGGGGCTCGGCGTCGGCACCCGCTTCGCCTTCCAGCTCTACGCCACCCACGGTGGCGACGAGACGACCGTCCGCTTCAGCGCGGCCCACGACATCACGAGCACGAAGCCCTGGGTCGCCGCACTCCTGCTCATGGCCATCGGCGAGGCGGTCGCCCGCACCCGGCGACTGGGCCGGCGGTTGGTAGCGTCGGCCGACATGCGCTTCAGCCTCTGGCCGACGACCATGCAGAGCTGGCCGGACGTCCAGACTGAGGCCGCGCACGCCGCGGCGACCGGCTGGGACGGCGTGTGGGTCGCGGACCACTTCATGCCCTCCGCCGAGCCGGTCGACCAGCCGATGCTCGAGTGCTGGAGCGTCCTCGCTGCGCTCGCCGTGACCGTGCCCGGGATC
>DAHUXW010000135.1 GCA_027306925.1 Acidimicrobiaceae bacterium
GGCCCGCCGGACGCGAGGCGCGCGTCGCCGCGGCGCGCGTCGCCGCGGCGCACGCCGGACCGGCGACCTCGCGCGGGCGCGCGCGGGGACCCGCGGGCTCGACGACGACCGCGGACGCGGCGTCGCCGAACAGTGCGTGGACGACGGCTTGCCCGAGGTCGCGGGTGGGCGGCTGGAGATGCAGGCTCGTGAGCTCGACGCAGAGCAGCGCAGCGGGCCGCCGGTGCACCGCGACGTAGTCGCGCGCGGCGGCGAGCCCGGGGAGCGACGCGTGGCAGCCGGCGTGGCCGACGAGCAGGCGCTGGAGGTCCTCGGCCAGCCCGAGGTCCTGTGCGAGGCGGACGTCGGTCACCGGCGTCGAGTAGCCGGTGCACGACGCGACGACGAGCAGGCCGAGGTCGCGCGGCGCGATGCCCGATGCGTCGATCGCGTGTGCGAGCGCCTCCTTCGCGAGCGGGAGGACCTCGGTTGCGTAGCGCGCCATGCGCTCGCCGGTCGACCACGACGACACGTCCTCGACGAGCGGGTTCGCGACCGCGTGGCGCCGCTCGACCCCCGACGAGGCGAACGCGGCGCGCACCGCGCGACGGTCGCCGAAGTGGGCCGCGAAGAAGCGGTCGAGGAGGTCGCGCTGCGGCGCGGCCCCGGGGAAGGCGTGGCCGGCGCCCGTGAGGAACGCCCGACCGGTCACCAACGCGGGAGCTCCGCACCCTGTTCCGGGTCGCGCCCCGTCGCGGCGAGCCCGAGCCAGTCTGCGCAGACGTCCGACGTCGCCGGTTGGAGCGCGCCGCACCGCGCGTCGCGGAAGAGCCGTTCGAGCGGGTGGCCGCGCCGTGTCGCCGCGCTGCCCGCGGCCTCGAGCATCGACGCGGCGACCTTGGCGGCCGTGTCGCCCGCGAGGAGCTTCGCCCGGTAGACCCAGCGGTTTGTCTCCCGGTCGCCCGGCGCGTCGTCGACTCGGCGCGCGGCCTCGACCGTCGCGAGCTCGGCCGCGGCGACGCAGGCGTCCGCGCGGCCGATGCGCGCGCGCACCGCCGGCAGCGCGCCGAGGGACCGTTCGGCGACGTGGGCGACTGCGGCCGCCACCGCGGCTTTCGCGACCCCGACGTAGACCGCGGCGTAGCTCGCGACGAGCCACTGCGGCATGACCTGCGCGAGGAGGAGCGCCACGCCCTCGACACCCCCGACGAGCGCGTCGTTCGCGACGACGACGTCGAGGTGGAGGTCGTGGCTCCCGGTCGCGCGCATCCCGAGCGAGTCCCACGTCGCCTCGACGACGACGCCGTCGCCCGCCGGGACGAGGAAGTAGGAGACGCGTGGCGCCTCGCTCGTCGCGTCGCGCGCGGCGACGAGGTACGCGTGCGCGTGGCCGGCGCCCGAGACGAAGGCCTTCGACCCGACGATGTGGAAGCCGCCCGGGGTCGACCGGTAAGAGCAGGCGAGGGCGGAAAGCCGGGCACCGGCGCCGCGCTCGCTCATCGCGACCGCGTACAGCTCGCCCGCGCGGGCGCCCGCGAGGACGCGGTCGCGCGCCGTGAACCACGAGTCCGGCGCGCCGAGCGCGCGTGCGAGCGGCTCCGGCGTGCGCGCGAAGGCGCCGGTGACCGAGGCGTGCATGTTGAACACGAGCGCGGTCGCGCCGTTCCCCTCGCCGAGGGCGGTCGCGACCTCGGCGTACTCGGCGAACGTCGCCCCGAGGCCCCCGAGCCGCTCGGGAACCATGACGCCGAGCAGGCCCGCGGCGCGCAGGTCGTCAACGTCGTCGTCCGGGAACGCCCCGGTGCGGTCGAGCGCGGCCGCGCGCCCGGCGAGCGCCGGCACGAGCCCGCGCGCGGCCGCGAGCGCTGCGCCGGGGCCCGCAGGCCGGACGGCCGCGGTCACGTGCGCTTCACGCCGACGCCCTGGAACAGCACGGCGGTCGAGCGCGTCCGGACCATCGGGACGCGCTCGCGGCGGCCGGCG
>DAHUXW010000137.1 GCA_027306925.1 Acidimicrobiaceae bacterium
CGGCGGCGCAGCCGGGTTGTGGGCCGCCTGACCCACCGCGCCCGCCGGCGCGGCGGCCGGCTGTGCGGGGGCGGGCGGGCGGGCGGGCGATCCGTCCGAGGCGGCGGCCGTGCCGGCCGTGCCCGCCGTGGCGTTCGGGGCGGTCGTTGCGGGATGCGCTGGCGTAGGGCCGGGAGCGCCGGACCGGGTGGTCACGCTCGCGGCGGCGAACGCGTCGGTGAAGCTCGGGGCCGACGCGTCCGTCGCCGGTGACCCGTGCGGCTGCCCGCCCCCGGGTGCGGCTACCTCGGGGCCGATGCTCTCGGTCGCGGGCGCGGCGATCATCGCGGCGCGGCTCACGCGCCGCGCCCTTCGCAGCACGTGGGGGACGACTGGGATGCGGTCACGAACCACCTCCGACGATCTGCGTCACGGCCTGGATGTACGCCTGGGTCTGCGGGTAGGGGGGCACGCCGCCGTACTGCGCGATCGCTGCGGGTCCCGCGTTGTACGCCGCGAGCGCGAGCGGGGTCGAGCCGTACGTGGCGAGGTAGCCGGACAGGAGCTGCGCGGCGCCGTCGACGGCCTGGGCGGGATCGAACGGGTTGACGCCGAGTCCGGCGGCGGTCGCCGGCATGAGCTGCATGAGACCCTGCGCGCCCACGGTGCTCACCGCGTTCGGGTTGTAGCCGGACTCGACCTGAGCGACGGCCTCGAGCAGGCCGATCGGAACCCCGTAGCGACTCGCGGCGGCCGCGAAGATCGTTGCGTACGCACTCGGAACGCCGGTCGGTCCTCCGCCCGGAGACGCCGCCGCTCCCGTCGCGGCCGGGAGCACCCGGCGGATCGCGACCGGCGTGCCGACCGGCTGGATCGAGACGACGGTCCCGCTCTGCGGCGCGTCGATCATCTGGCCGTTGCCGATGTAGATGCCGACGTGACCGGGCGACGCCGGCGTCCCGTCACTCCCGGCGTAGAGGACGAGGTCGCCGGGCTGCGCCTGGGCGAGAGTCGCGACGGCGGTCCCCGAGGTCGCCTGGAGCTCGCTCGTGCGCGGGAGCGCGACGCCGAGCTGGCCGTAGACGTACTGGACGAGGCCGGAGCAGTCGAAGCCGGCCGGTGTCGAGCCGCCCCACACGTACGGGGTCCCCAGGTACCGCTCGGCGGTCGCGACGACGGTGCTCGCCGACGGCGCCGCGGCCGGGACCCCGGCGCCGGCGAGCGCGGTCACCGGCGCGGGCGTGCCGAGCTGCGACGCGACCGTGCCCCCGGAGGGCTGCGTCGCGCCGGCCGCGCCGCCGGTGGACGCGGGTCCCCCCGCGAGCACGGCCTGGGCCTCAGAGAACACGGATGCGAAGTCGCCGGTCGGGGCCGCCTGCTGCACCTGGCTCGCGAGACCGCTCATCGTGGCCTGCACGCTCGAGAGCCAGCCCTGGATCGCCGCGAGGTCGCTCATCGCGGGGCGCGCGCGTGCGCGTCGGGCCCGTCTGCGTCGCGATCCGCGATGTAGCGGGCGGTCATGATGTCGTCGACGGTCGCCACCTCGGCCCGTGCCTCGGCCGCGGCGTGCTCGGCCCGGCGGCGGTGGTCGAGCCTCTCGAGGATCTCGAGGCGCCGCGCCGAACCCTGCCAGGCGATCTGTGACAGCGCGGCGTCCGTCGCGGCTGCCGCGACCGACCGGCGCGCGCCGTCGACGACGGAAGCGGCGAGCGAGGCCGTGTGCTGCTCGCTTCGCAACTCCTCGCCGGTCGACGCAGAGGCGACGGACGCGACCGCGCGGTATCGGTCGGCCTGCGCGTCGCGTTCGAGGATGCGGGCGCGCAGCTCGAGGTTCGCGGACGCGAGCCTCGTGCGCGCATGCTCCTCCTCCGCGCGCCGTAGGCGGAGCACCGCGGCCAACCGGAACTCGTAGCGCTTCACGCGACGGCGCTCTCGGGCCGCGCGCCTGGCGCGACGGGCCATCCGACGGAGGTTGGGGTCGTGGGCGCTCCAGGCGCGTCGGGGTTCGCGGCGGGTGCGAGGAGGCGTGCGAGGTGGTCCCACGACTCGGCGAGCGGTGAGGTGTCCGCAATGTCCTGGCAAAGGAAGAGCTCGATGCGGTCGCGAAGCTCGAGCGCGCGGTCGACGAGCACGTTGGTCCCGGACGCGTATGCGCCGATCTCGACGAGGTCGCGTGCGTCGCGGTAGGCGGCGAGCAGGCGTCGCAGCTCGCGCGCGTTCGCGCGCTGCTCGGGCGTCGTGATGACCGACTCGACCCGCGAGATGGAGTCGAGGACCTCGATGCTCGGGAAGTGCCCGGACGTCGCGAGCCGGCGTGACAGCACGAGGTGCCCGTCGAGGATCGAGCGGGCCGCGTCCGCGATCGGCTCGTTCATGTCATCGCCCTCGACGAGGACCGTGTACAGGCCGGTGATGCTCCCCCGCTCGGCCGCGCCCGCGCGCTCGAGCAGTCGCGGCAGCAGGGAGAACACGGACGGCGGGTAACCGCGCGTCGCGGGCGGCTCGCCCGCCGAGAGGCCGACCTCGCGCTGGGCCATCGCGAATCGCGTGAGGCTGTCCATCATGAGCACGACGTCCACTCCCTGGTCGCGGAACCACTCCGCAATGCGAGTCGCGGTGAACGAGGCGCGGATGCGTACGAGCGCCGGCTGATCGGAGGTCGCGACCACGACGACCGACCGCGCGAGGCCGGCAGCGCCGAGGTCGCGCTGGATGAACTCGCTCACCTCCCGCCCGCGCTCGCCGATGAGCGCGAGGACGCAGACCTGCGCGTCCGTCCCCCGGGCGATCATCGACAACAGGCTCGACTTGCCGACGCCCGAGCCGGCGAAGATGCCGAGGCGCTGGCCGCGGCCGCACGGGATCGTCGTGTCGATCGCCCGGACGCCGAGGGAGAGCTGCCGGTCGACCATCTCCCGCTTGAGCGGGTGCGGGGGATCCGCGTCGACGGAGACGGTCGCGAGGCCGTGCAGCGACGGCCCGTCGTCGATCGGGTTGCCGAGGCCGTCGAGCACGCGGCCGAGCAGCTCGTGGCCGACGCGCACCGGCAGCGGGTGACCGAGCGACTCGACGACGTCCCCGTATCGGACGCCGCGCAGCTCGCCGAGGGGCATGCACGCGAGGCGGTCGCCCTGGACCGCGACGACCTCGGCGGCGAGGCTCGAGCCGTCCCGGCGGCTGATCACGACCGCGTCGGAGACCGCGGCCTCGATGCCCTCGACCTCGACGCGCAGGCCGACGAGACGTGTGACACGACCGGTGCGGCGCGCGGTGGCGAGCGCTCGCAGGCTCGAGCGCATTCCCGGATCGCCCAGGATGCTCACGCGAGGACCTCGTCGTCGGGCCGGGTGCGTACTCGCTCGAGCGCGGCGCGGACCCGCTCGAGAGCCGGCCCGATCTGGGCGTCGATACGGCACGCCCCGACCTCGACGACGCAGCCGGTGCGCTCGAGGGAGGCGTCCGCGACGATCGAGACCGTTCCGGTCGCGCCGAGCTCGGCGAGCTCCGCGGGCGTGAGCGGCGCGTCGGGGTGGAGACGCACCCGCAGGTCCTCTCCCTCCGGAGCGAGCGCGAGCGCACGGCGGACGGCGGCACGCGCGGGGGAGTCGAGGTGCTCGAGCGCGTCGCCCACGAGGACGCCGGCGAGCTCGAACGCGAGATCGACGGCCTCGCCGACGACCTCGTCGACGACCGCACGGCGGTCCCGGGCGACCTGCTCGCACGCGTGCTCGAGACGCGCACGCACCGCCTTCAGCGTCTCGTTGCGCTCGATCTCCGCGGCCAGGTTCGCGTCGGCGAGCGCGGCGAGGCGCCCCTCAGCGAAGCCCGCACGCCGCTCGTCGGCGAGGCGCTCGGCGGGAGTCGGGCCGGTCACGATCCGGTCGGCGTGACGCGCGTGGGCTACGACGGTTCCGTGCGGCGAGACGACGCGAGCGACCGCAAGCTCCGCGCTCTGTGCCGCGCGCAGTACACGCCGTCCCCGGCCCGGCTCAGCCGACGAGCTCATCATTGCCTCGCTCGATCGTGATGGTCCCCGCGTCGGCGAGCGAGCGGACGAGCTTGACGATCGCGGCCTCTGCCCCCTCGACGACGGACAGGCGCTGCGGGCCGAGCGAGGTCATGTCCTCGAGGAGCTCCTCGGCCGCGCGCTCGGAGATGTTGCGCGTGAACTTCTCGATGATGTGCTCGGGCTTGCCCTTCAACGCGAGCGCCACGTTCTTCAGCACGACGGACCTGAGCACGGTCTGCAGCGTCGGGTCGTCGAGCTGGACGACGTCGTCGAAGACGAACATCTCGTTGCGGATCTGCTCCGCGATTTCCGGGTCCCGCTCGTCGAGGTCCGCGAGGATCTGCTTCTCGGTCGCCTGGTCAGCGCTCGTAAGGATCCCGACGATTGTCGCGACGCCTTCGACCTCGGAGGTGCCCCCGCCCGACCGGGCGAAGGCGGAGAGCCGGTAGTCGAGCTCTGCGCCGACGCGGCGGATCACGTCCGGCGGCAGGGGGCCCATCTTCGCGACCCGGCGTGCGACCTCGGTCCGCAGGTCGTCCTCGAGACGCTCGACGACGCGAGCGGCGTGGTCGCGGTTGATGTGCGCGAGCACGACCGCGAGGAGTTGCGGGTGCTCCGCGGACATGAAGCCGACGATCTGGCTCGGCTCGATCCGGTTGATGAACGCGAGCGGGTGGTCCGCGACCACGGATTGCAGCTCGTCCATGATCTGTGCGGCGCGCGCCGAGCCGAGCCGCTCGCGCAGCAGCCGCTCCGCGATGTCGCTGCCACCCTGCCGGACGTCCGCGAGGGAGCCCGCGACGATCACGAGCTCGTCGATGACCGACTCGACGTCCTCGGTCGTCATCACCGGGAGGCGGGCGACCTGGGACATGAGCTCGATCACCTCGCTCTCGCTCATGTTCTTCAGCACCTTCGCTGCCCGGTCCTCGTCGAGCTGGGCGATGATGACCGCAGCCTGCTGGCTCTTCGTCAGCGTCGTCATGACGGCTGGTGGAGCCAGTCGCGCAGCACGGACGCGACCTCCTCGGACTGCGCGTCCACGATTTCCTGGACGGTCGGACCGCTCCGGCGGTGCGCGGGCACGTACGGGATCGCGGGGAGCTCGCCGGTCGGCGGTTCGACGTGCGCCACGGGGGCGAGCCGGTCGAGCGCGAGGGAGTCGAGCAGTGCGTCGTTCGCGAGCGAAGCCTTGCGCGCCCGGCGCGACGCCCTCCAGAGCAGGAGCAGGATCACGAGCAGGAGGAGGAACGCAAGCCCGGGCTTGAGCGCCGTCGTGAGGATGCTCTTCTTCACGACGGGTGCCGCCGCGGTGCTCGTCGACTTGAACGGCGCGGCGCTGAAGCTCAGCACGTCGCCCCGCGACGCCTTGATGCCGGCGACTGCGGCCACCCCGGCCTGGAGCTGCGCGAGCGAGACACCCTTCGGGAGGGCCTTCGAGTTCACGAGCACCGCGATCGACTGGCTCGTGACACCGCCGGGTGCCTGCACGGTCGACTGTGTCTGCGTGCTCGTCTCGCACTGCTTGCTCGCGGATCCCTGGGTATAGTTCCCGGCTCCGCCGGTCGCCGCTCCCGCCTGGACCCCGGCCGGGGTTCCGGTCCCCGTGTACTTCTCGCTCGACTGCTGGGTCGAGGTGCAGACGACCTCCGGCTTGCCGTTCTTGCCGTTCACGATCAGGTTCGAACGAGTTGAGACCTGGTCGAAGTTCAGCTGAGCGTTCACCTGGACGTCCGCGTTGCCGACGCCGAGGACCCCGGCGAGGTAGGCGCCGATCCGGGCTTGCACCGAGCTGTCGTACGCGGCCGACGCGCTGCTCTGCGCCGCGCCCGTGTCGTTGACACCCGGTCCGGCGAGCAGGTTGCCGCTCGAGTCCGCGACGGTCACCGACGAGCGGCTGAGGCCGGGCACGGCCGACGCGGTGAGCGAGACGACGGCCTGGACCTGGCCGTAGGTGAGGCTGTGCCCGGGCTGGAGGTTGACGAGGACCGAGGCGCCGGTGGGCGTCGTGTTGCCGAGCGCGAAGGTCTGGTTCGCCGGCAGGGCGATGCTCACCTGGGTGCTCGTGACCCCGGAGATCGAGTCGATCGTCTGCTCGAGCTCACCCTGGAGCGCGCGGAGGTAGTCTGCCTGCTGGGTGAGCTGGGAGGTCGTGAGGCCTTCCTTGTCGAGGATGGACAGCCCGACCGTCGTCTGGGAGGGCAGGCCGGCGGCAGCCGCCGTGAGACGCTGCTGGTCGACCTGGTTCTGTGGCACGAGGATCGTCGTGCCCCCGTCGTGCAGCTGGTACGGGACGTGGTTTGTCGCGAGCTGCTGGGTGATCGCGGACGCGTCCGCCGGCTGGAGGTTCGTGAACAGCATCGCGTAGGTCGGCTTGCCGGACAGCGACATGAACACGACCGCCACGAGGACGACCGCGACCGCGGCGATGACCGTGACCACCTTCTGGCCGCGCGAGAAGCCCGACGCGAAGCGACGGGCGGTCTCCTTCATCCTGCTGGCGTCCGTAGGGATGATCGCCATCGGCTCAGAACGTCATGTCCATGATCGAGGTGAACGAGGAGATCGCGCGATTGAGGACGTCGGTGGTGATCTGGGTGTCGAGGGAGGCCTTGCTCGCGGCGATCATCGTGTCGGCGAGGTTTCCCTGACCGGCGGCGGTCTGGGCCTCGGCGGAGGCGGCCGCGGACTGCGTGGACTGGAGCGCGTTCACCGCGTTCGACAGCAGCGAGGAGAACGCGTCGCCCCCGGATGCGGCGGTGGCGCCCGCCGCGGTCTGCGACGGGAGCGCGGGGACCGCGGGGACCGCGGGGATCGGCGCGATCGCCATCTCAGCTGCCGATCGTGAGGCCGGACTGGTATGCGGCGATCGCGTGGGTGAGGACGTTCGTGTCCGCCTGGTAGCCGGTCTGGGCCTGGATGAGGCCGACGAGCTGGTCGGAGATCGAGACGTTCGGGACGCGGACGTTGCCGTTCGCGTCCGCGAGGGGGTTGTTCGGCTCGTAGGCGAGCACCCCGGCCGTGCTTCCCTCGACGACCGAGGCCTGGACGCCGTTTCCGGTCTGGCCGGGAACCTGGGCGCCGATCGGGCTGAGCACGGTGGTCTGCTCGGCGTACACGGGCTTGTTTGTCGCAGCCGCGTCGTTCGCGTTCGCGATGTTGCCGCCGGCGGTGTCGATCCACGTCTGCATCGCGTCGACGCCCGAGCCCGCGATTCCGAGGGCGGAGAACAGGGTCATGCGTAGCTACCTCCCGCTGCGCCTTGGATGAGGCGGAACTGCGCGTTCAGCGACTCGCTGATCGTCTGGTAGTGCAGCGTGTCCGCCTGTGCCGCGACGAGCTCGTCGCTCAGTCGCACGTTGTTCCCGTTCGTCGCGGGGGTCGCGGAGGACGGCGCGGTCGTCGTCGTCGCGGTGCCCGGGCCGGGCAGGTCGAGCGCGTTCTGGAGGCTCGACTCGAAGCTGACCTCGGTTGCGGTGTAGTTCGGGGTCGCGCTGTTCGCGATGTTGTTGGCGACGGCGTTCTGCTGTGCGGTGACGCCGTCGATCGCGAATTGCAGGATGCCGATGATGCCGTCGCTCACGGACGCGCCTCTCACGGGTTCGCTCAGGGGCGCGTGCCGCGACCCTCATGGGCCCGTCCGTGGGCTACGTCAGCGGAGCAGTCCTAGCCACCGCTGGCGTACCCAACGGCACCCGTGCCGCGATGTTGAGCGATTTCGCTCAGGAGGCGGAGCGCTCCTCGGCCTCCGTCGCGCGCTCGGCGAGGAGCGCGCGATAGTGCGCGACGCGGTCCGCCAGCTCGTCGCGGAACTCGGCGATGCGCTCGACCTTGGCAGCGACGCGCGCGTGCAGGGCCTCGGTCATGTCGAGCGCTTCGAGGACGAGCGCCGACCGCTCGCGCGGGTCGTCGGTCTGGTTGAACGCGTCGCGCAGCGAGCCGATCCGGTCCTCCCGGGTCACGACGCCGCGGATCTCCTCGAGGTTGAGCCCGATGAGCTCCTGGAGCTCGCGTATGCGCGCGACGCGCGCGAGCGCGGCGGCACCGTACTCGCGGCAGCCTCCTGCGCTGTGACCGGAGGGATTGAGCAGGCCGATCTCCTCGTAGTAACGAAGCGTGCGCTCCGAGACACCTGCGAGCTGCGCGGCTTCGCCGATGCGGACGTGCCGGTCGTCCGTGGCTGGAGCGGGGGACGACGCGACCTCAGTCACGGCCGGTGCCCGCGGCCGCGCTCGGCGGTGTCACCGCCGACCCCGAGGCGTCGCTCGAGTCGGGCGCGGCCTCGGCTGCTCCCGCTTCACCTCCAAGGACCACGGCCCCAGCCTCCGCGCCGCCGATCTCGGCGGACTTCGCCGCGACTGGCGCGACGTCGCCGTGCACGTACTTCCCGCCGCGCATCCAGGACGCGATCGCCGCGACGACGGAGACGGCCATCGCGAATGTGAACGCCTCGCGAAGGCCCGATTGGAACGGCGCGGCGATGAGGCGTGGGAAGAAGCTGCGCCCGGTGAGGTACCGCGCGTGCGCGAGGTGGGGCAGCGCGGGGCCGAGAAGCGTCTTCATCGGGTTGTACCCGAGGAATGCCGCGAAGAGGCTGCCGACCGGTGGCAGCGCGGCGACCTTTCGCGCGAGGTCGGACGGGACGCCCTCGTGCACGAGCCCGGCGTAGAGCGAGTGCGGCAGGGACGCGGCGAGGCCGAGGATGATCAGGGAGAAGAAGACGCCGATCGACAGGACCATCGCGGAGTTCTGGAAGGTCGTGACCATGCCCGCGCCGGATCCGCGCTGCTCGGGCGGAAGGCTGTTCATGACCCCCGCCTGGTTCGGTGCGGAGAAGATGCCCATACCGACGCCCATGAGCAGGAGCAGCAGGGCGAAGTCGACGTAGGAGAAGTTGACCGGGAGGATCTCGAGGAGCCCGAACGCGATGGCCGCGACCGCCATGCCGCCCGTGGCGAACGGCCGCGCGCCGTGGCGGTCCGAGGCGATGCCGGAGACCGGTCCCGCGATGAGGAAGCCAACCGTGAGCGGGAGCATGTAGATGCCGGCCCACAGCGGGGTCTGGCTGAAGCTGTAGCCGTGCAGGGGCAGCCACACGCCTTGGAGCCAGACGATGAGGATGAACATGAGGCCGCCTCGGCCGAGCGAGGCGAGAAGGGTCGCGACGCTGCCCGCGGAGAACGCCCGGATCTTGAACAGCGAGAGCCGGAGCATCGGGTGGTCCGACCGGGTCTCGATGATCGCGAACACGACGAGCAGCGCGACGCCGACGCCGAGCTCGGCGAGGACCTTCGGGCTCGTCCAACCCATCGTGTGGCCCGCGTACGGCTCGATGCCGTAGGTGATGCCGACGAGCACCGCTATGAGGCCGACCGCGAACGTGAGGTTGCCCCACCAGTCGATGCGTGCGGGCACCTTGATGCTCCGCTCCTCGAGCTTGAGATACGCCCACACCGTGCCGAAGATGCCGAACGGCACGGACACGAGGAACACGAGGTGCCACTCGACGGGCGCGAGCAGGCCGCCGAGGACGAGACCGATGAACGAACCGGCGATCGCCGCGACGCCGTTCACGCCGAGCGCGAGGCCGCGCTGCTCCGGCGGGAACGCGTCGGTGATGATCGCGCTCGAGTTCGCGAAGAGGAAGGCCCCGCCGACTCCCTGGCCGACACGCATGAAGACGAGCCAGAGCGCGGCGGTGGTCCCGTGCATCCACGTCACGCTGAGCAGCAGGGAGAAGAGAGTGAACACGGCGAACCCGAGGTTGTACATGCGGACCCGGCCGAACATGTCGCCGACGCGCCCGAGGCTCACGAGGAGGACCGCGGTCGCGACCATGAAGCCCATGAGCATCCAGAGCAGGTAGCCGGAGTTCCCGGGCGTCAGCGGGTTGAGCCCGATGCCGCGGAAGACGTCGGGCAGGGCGATGAGGATGATCGACGAGTTGATTGTCGCCATCAAGATGCCGAGCGTGGTGTTGGAGAGGGCGATCCACTTGTAGCGGTCGGGATGGGTCGGCGTGCGTGGCGCACGCGTCGTCACAGCGTCACGGGCCTCGATGATCGAAGTGCTCGTCACGTCGCTCCTCCGCTCGGACACGCGCCGCCGTGCTCCAGCCCGCCGGCGGTGCCATCTTACGTGAACGTCAAATCTGTGCGGACCGGCCCCGAATCGGCGCGCGCGGTCCGCACAACGTGCTTGACACGACGGGGTCGCGTTCGTAGCATCACGTAAGCGCTTACGAGTAAGCGCTTACGTTGCTCGACGCGCCGGCGGGTCACGCCTTGGACGCGGACGACGGCGCGGGGGAGTCGGGGGAGTGCGGGGCAGAGGCCCCGAGATTTCGGAGGGTCCGGGCCGCGTGCCCGGGTCCGCGGACGACGGGCGCACGGGGGGACCGGGCCGCTCGGACTGCAGGGGGGACGTGTGCGGGCTCCGACGATCTACGACCTTGCCGAACGGGCAGGCGTGTCGATCGCGACCGTCTCGCGGGCGCTGAACGCGAAGTCCGGCCTGAGCAGCGCGACGCGGGCGCGGGTGCTCGCCGCCGTCGAGGAGCTCGGGTACGTGCCGAACGGCACGGCGCGCGGCCTCAGCTACGGCGCGACCGAGACCGTCGGAATGGTCGTGGCGACCCGCACGACCAACGTCGCGCAGGCGAGCGAGGAGCACGAGAGCCTCCTGTACGTCGACGCGGTGATCCGTGGCGCCGAGCGGTCCGCGCAGCGTACGGGTTACGCGCTCCTACTCGTCAGCATCCGGCCCCGGTCCGGCTGGGAAGCGGCGAAGAAGATGGTGGGTCGGACCGACGGCCTCGTGATCGTCGACCGCGCGGTGAGCGACGACGCGATGACCTGGCTTGCGGAGCGCCATCCGGTCGTCGCCCTCGCGTGGGACAGCCCGAAGGGTTCGGAGATCGTCGTGCGGATCGACAACGCGCACGGCACGCGGCTGCTCGTCGAGCACCTCGTGCGCGAGCACGGGTTCACCGAGCTCGGAATCGTGCGCGGCCCGGCGTCGAGCTTCGACGCGACCGTCCGCTGGCGCACCGCCGAGGAGACGGCTGCGGCGCTCGGCGCGCGCATCGTCGGCACGTGGACCGGGGACTTCAGCGCGTCGAGCGGCGAGCGGATCGGGCGTTCGATCGCGTCCGGGCCCGGTCGGCCCCCGCGCGCGCTCCTGTGCATGAACGACCAGATGGCTGTAGGTGTGCTGAACGTCTTCGCGCAGGACGGGATCTCGGTCCCCGGAGACGTCGCGGTCACCGGCTTCGACGACATCGTCGTCTCGCGCTACCTGAGCCCGCCGCTGACGACAGTCCGCCAGCCGGCCGAGGAGCTCGGCGCGACCGCGGTCACGTGCCTTTTCGAGCTCTCGAACGGCACGGGACTCGCGAGCCGCGAGATCGTGCTGCCGACGGAGCTCGTAGTGCGCTCGAGCTGCGGGTGCAACGGCGAGACGAGGGCGCGCGCTTGGACGGCCGCGCCGGACTGGGCACGCGTCGCAACCCTCGACGGGGTCGGGTGAACGCGGTGGCGTTCGTCGTGCGCCGGCTCGTCTTCTACGTCGTCGCAGGCTGGGCCGCGCTCACCGTGAACTTCTTCATCCCGCGGCTCATGCCGGGCAACCCCGTCGAGACGATGATGGCGAAGTTCCCCGAGCTCCAGCCGCAGGCGCAGCGCGCGCTCGAGGCGGAGTTCGGCGCGAGCCACGACGGGAGCCTGATCCACCAGTACGGCCAGTACGTCGTGGACGTCTTCCACGGGAATCTCGGCGTGTCGGTCATCGAGTACCCGGCGAAGGTGTCGTCGATCATCGGCGCGACGCTTCCCTGGACGCTCACGCTCGTCGGGGTCGCGACGATCGTGAGCTTCGCGCTCGGCACGGGGCTCGGGATCCTCGCGGCGTGGCGGCGCGGCGGCTGGCTCGACCGGGTGCTGCCGGCGCTCACCTTCCTGCAGGGGATCCCGTACTTCTTCCTCGCACTGTTGGTCGTCGACGCGTTCGCGGTCCACCTGGGCTGGTTCCCGATCCAGCAGGGGTACTCGCCGGGACTGGTTCCCGGCTGGCACTGGCCGTTCGTGCAGAGCGCGCTCTACCACTCGGTGCTCCCCGCGTTCACGATCGTGGTCACATCGATGGCCGGCTGGATGCTCCAGATGCGAAACGTGATGATCACGACGATCGGCGAGGACTACGTGCTCGCCGCGCAGGCAAAGGGGCTGTCGAGCCGCCGCGTGGTCACGACGTACACGGCGCGCAACGCGATCCTGCCGAACCTCTCGGGATTCGCGCTCTCGCTCGGATTCGTGATCTCGGGTGCGCTGCTCATGGAGATCGTGTTCTCGTATCCCGGGATCGGGCTCACCCTCTACAACGCGGTGACCTCGGACGACTACCCGCTGATGCAGGGCATATTCCTCATCATCGCCCTCGCCGTGCTTCTCGCGAATCTCGTGGCGGACGCCGTGTACGTCCTCGCGGACCCACGTGCGCGCGCGGGGAGGGGCGAGACGTGACCGTCGCGCTCCCGGTCCGCGCCGCACGCGCCCGCGGCACGACCCGACGCGCCGCGGGCGCGCGGCGTCTGTCGACGAAGGCGCGCGTCGGCGCGCTCATCTGCGCGCTCTTCGTCGTCGCCGCGATCGTCGGTCCGATGGTCGCGCCGTACGACCCGTCGGCGCAGAGCTTCGCCCCGGTCGACATCCTGCACGCCCCGAGCATGGCGCATCTGCTCGGCACGACGGCTCGCGGCGAGGACGTGCTCTCCCAGGTGCTCGTCGGACTGCGCGCGACGCTCGTGCTCGGGCTGCTCACCGGCCTCATCGCGACCGTGCTCGCGGTGGTCGTCGGGATCTCGGCCGGGTTCCTCGGCGGGTTCTGGGACGAGGTTCTGTCGCTGCTCAGCAACGTCTTCCTCGTGCTGCCCGCGTTGCCGCTGCTCGTCGTCCTCATCGGGTACCTGCCCCAGCGGGGCCAGACCTCGACGATCCTCGTGCTCTCCCTTCTCGGCTGGCCGTGGGGAGCGCGGGTGATCCGCGCCCAGACGCTCACGTTGCGCGGTCGGGACTTCGTGGCTGCGTCGCGCGAGACCGGAGAGCGGACGTGGCGGGTGATCTTCTTCGAGATCCTCCCGAACGAGGTGAGCCTCATCGCCGCGAGCTTCGTGAGCACCGTGCTCTACGCGATCGGCACGTCCGTCGCGCTCGCGTTCATCGGGCTCACGAACTTCAGCCAGTGGAGCCTCGGCCTGATCCTGTACTGGGCGCAGAACGGGAACGCGCTGCAGCTCAACGCCTGGTGGTGGTTCGCACCGGCCGGGCTGTGCGTCGCGCTGCTCGGGACGGGCCTCGTGCTGTTGAACTTCGGCATCGACGAGCTCGGCAACCCGCGGCTCCGCGAGGCGGCGGGACGGGTGAGGATCGAGGGGCGGGCGTGGCGTCCGGCGGACCCGACGCCTGTGGTCCGCTCGGGTGCGACCGGTGCGACTAGTGCGACCGGTGCGCCGGCGGCGCGATCGCGGGAGCGGTGACCGTGCCAGTCGAGCCCGTGCTCGAGATATCCGAGCTGTCGATCGCGTACCGGGGCGCGGCCGGCGACGTGCGCGCGGTCGAGCGAGTCTCGCTCTCGCTCCGGCCGGGAGAGGTCGTCGGGCTCGCGGGCGAGAGCGGGTCGGGCAAGTCCACGCTCGCGTACGGAGCGTGCCGCCTGCTCCGGCCGCCCGCGGTGATCACTGGCGGAAGCGTCACCTACCGCGGCCGGCGCCTCGCGGGGCGTGCGGTCGACGTCCTCGAGCGGACGCCGCCTGAGCTCCGGGAGCTGCGCTGGCGGGAGATCGCGATCGTCTTCCAGAGCGCGATGAACGCGCTGAACCCCGTGCTTCGCGTGCGCGACCAGCTGCTCGACGTCGTCGAGGCGCACCTCTCGCTCACCAAGCTCGACGCGCGTGAGCGCGTGGCGTCCCTGCTCGACCTCGTCGCGATCCCACGCGACCGGCTGCGGAGCTATCCCCACGAGCTGTCCGGCGGGATGCGCCAGCGCGTGATGATCGCGATGGCGCTCGCGGTCGATCCCGAGGTCGTGATCATGGACGAGCCGACAACCGCGCTCGACGTCGTCGTGCAGCGCGAGATCCTCGGCCAGATCGTGGAGCTGAAGCAGCGACTCGGCTTCGCCGTGCTGTTCATCACCCACGACCTGTCGTTGCTGCTCGAGCTCGCGGACCGGATCGCCGTGATGTACGCGGGCCAGCTCGTCGAGGTCGCGAGCGCGCACGCGGTCCACCACGGACCCGCGCATCCCTACACCCAGGGCCTGCTGAACTCCTTCCCGTCGCTTCGCGGCGCGCGGCGGGAGCTCGCGGGCATCCCGGGATCGCCTCCGGACCTGCGCAGCCTCCCGGCGGGCTGCCCGTTCGTGCCCCGCTGCGGCTTCGCGACGGACGAGTGCACGAAGATCGACATGGTGCTGCGCGCCGTCCCCGGGGCACGCGATCCCGGTCACGTCTCGGCGTGCCCGTTCGTCGCTCCCGGTGCGCAGGCGCCGGACGGCAAAGGCACCGTCTCGGAGGTCGCGTCGTGAACAGGATCTCGAAGGGAGCGCGCGCACACGAGGAGGCGCGCACGCTCCACGCGGTCGTCGAGTCGACTGCCGCGCGGCGCGGGCCGCTCGCGATGCGTGCCGGCGGGCTCTGCAAGGACTTCGCCATCGGCCGCGGCCGTGGCCGGACCGTGCTGTCCGCCGTGCGAGACGTCTCTATCGACCTGCACCGGCGCGCCGTCGTCGCGCTCGTGGGCGAGAGCGGATCCGGCAAGTCGACCGTCGCGAAGCTGCTCGCCGGGCAGGAGCAGCCGACGAGGGGGAGCATCGAGCTCGAGGGCGCGCCGGTCGAGGTGTCGGGCCGCCGGGCGTTCCGCGCGTACAAGAGCCACGTGCAGATGGTCTTCCAGGACCCGTTCTCGTCGCTCAACCCCGTTCACACCGTCCGCTACCACCTCGAGCGCCCGGTACGGCTGCACCGCGCGCTCGGCGAGGGCGTCAGCGCCGAAGACGTCGTCGTCGGACTGGCAGAGCAGGTGCGGCTGACGCCCGCGCAGCAGTTCCTCGCGAAGTACCCCCACGAGCTGTCAGGAGGCCAGCGCCAGCGCGTCGCGATCGCGCGGGCGCTCGCGGCCGAACCGAGCGTGCTCCTCGCGGACGAGCCCGTGTCGATGCTCGACGTCTCGATCCGCCTCGAGGTCCTCGGGCTCATCTCGGAGCTCCGCGACCGCTACGACCTCGCGGTGCTCTACATCACGCACGACATCGCCTCGGCCCGTTACTTCGCGGACGAGGCCCTCGTCATGTACGCGGGGGAGATCGTCGAGCGCGGTCCGGCAGAGGCCGTGACCCAGCAGCCCGCGCATCCCTACACGCAGCTGCTCGTGAGCTCCGCGCCGGACCCGGACGCGCTCGGCAGCGTGCTGCGCTCGGGGACGCGGGAGGCGACCCGTGCGTCGGGCAGCGCGCTGTCGACCACGCGGGGCTGCCGATTCGGCCCGCGCTGCCCGTTCGTCCAGGACCGATGCCGGGTCGAGGCACCGCCGCTCGTCGCAGTCGCGAGCGACCGTGCCGCCGCCTGCTGGCGTCTCGACACGACCGCGCCGGACCTCGTCAGTGCTCGCGGGGGAGGGGGGGTGGAGGACATGACCGAGTAGCGGTACCCGCACCCGCTGGTCGGCTGGCACCGGGGCGAGCCCCGGAGCCAGCGCGACAACAGCTCCCGGCATGTGCGATGCGGCGGAGGCTGTGATTGTCGCGCCCTTTCGACCGGCCTGCACGTTATCGAAACCACACTCACGAAAGGCCAGTCAACGACATGAAACGATGGCTAGTGGAGCACAAGCTCCGGTCAGTGGTCGCTGCGGGACTCCTCACCTCGGGGATGGTCGCGGGCGGCCTCGCGGCGATCGGGACGACACCCGCGTCGGCCGCGGGCCCCACCGTGCTCACGATGGAGTCCACGCCGGAGAACACGGTTACCCAGAGCTTCAACCCGTACAGCACGACGTCGTCGGCCGAGCAGCTCGGCGCGACCTCGATGATCTACGAGCCGCTCATCCAGTTCGACCTCGCGAAGGCTGGCGTCTACTACCCGTGGCTCGCGACGAGCTTCTCGTGGTCGAACGGCGGGCGGTCGATCACGTTCGCGATACGCAAGGGCGTGAAGTGGTCGGACGGGTCGCCGCTCACTCCCGCGGACGTCGCGTTCACCTATAACCTGGTGAAGGACAACGCGGACATCAACACCGGCGGGCTGCCCATCACGAGCGTCTCGACCTCGGGCGACAACGTGACGGTGAACTTCTCGACACCCCAGTACACGAACCTCCAGGGCATCGGGAACGTCTACATCGTCCCGCAGTCCGTGTGGAGCTCCGCGGGTGACCCCGGCAAGTTCATCGACCCGAACCCGGTCGGCACCGGTCCCTACAAGCTCGGGACGTTCACGCCGCAGGGCATCACGCTCGTGAAGAACCCCCAGTACTGGCAGGCGAGCCACGTGAAGATCGACGAGCTCGACTACCCGGCGTACGCCTCGAACACGAACGCCGAGGCAGCGCTGTTCAGCGGTCAGGCGCAGTGGGAGGGCAACTTCATCACCGGCCTGAAGCAGCTGTTCACCAGCAAGTCCCCGTACCACCAGGTGTGGTTCGCGCCGTTGAACACGAACACGCTCGAGCCCAACCTCCACCGCTGGCCGACGAACCAGCTCGCGGTGCGCGAGGCGGTGAGCCTCGCGATCAACCGCACGGCCATCGGCGCGCAGGGCGAGTCCGGGCTCGAGCCGCCCGCGCAGAACGCGAGCGGCCTCGTGCTCCCGACGTTCGACAAGTACATGACCGCGAGCATCGCGAAGTACAAGCTGAACCAGACGCCGGACATCGCCGCTGCGAAGGCCGTGCTCGTCAAGGCGGGCTGGAAGATGGGCAAGGACGGCTACTTCTCGAAGGACGGCAAGACGCTCGCCTTCACGATCGCCGACCCCTCGTCCTACACGGACTACGCGGCGGACGACTCGATCGTGGCCCAGGACCTGCGCCGCGCCGGCATCGACGCGACGTTCACGGGTCAGTCGGTCACGGGCTGGGCGAACGACGTCGCGTCCGGCAACTTCGACATGGTCATGCACTGGTCGAACCAGGGAATCACCCCGTACCAGCAGTACGAGGGGTGGCTGGACGACTCGCTCGCGACGAAGTCGGCGAGCGGTGACTACGAGCGCCTTCACTCGCCCGCGATGCAGGCGGACCTGAAGAAGCTGGCGGCTGCCGCGACCGTTCCCGCCCAGATCGCCGCACTCGCGCCGATCGAGCAGTACGTCGCGACGCAGCTGCCGGTCATCCCGACCGTCTACGGGGCGGCGTTCGACGAGTACAACTCGACGAACATCGTCGGATGGCCGACGCCGTCGAACCCGTACGAGTCGGGCCAGCCGGCCGCGCCGACGAACGAGGTCGTGGTTCTCCACCTCTCGCCACGCGCCTAGAGCGGTAACAGCGCACGACCTCCCCCCGCCTGGACGCGTCCGGGCGGGGGGAGCACCACGGCGGGGAGTCGGCGTCGGCCTCGACGTCGCCCGGACGAATCCCTCGCGCGAGCGACGCTACGGACTGCCCTGAAGGCAGCTGGAGGATGCACCGATGACCCACGCCTTCGAGGCGGAACTCGACGCCCTGACGCTCGAGGAGAAGATCTCGCTCGTGTCGGGGGCCGACATGTGGCACACGGCCGAGGTTCCGCGCCTCGGCATCCCCGCGCTCTGGATGAGCGACGGCCCGAACGGCGTGCGAGGAACGCAGTTCTCGGGGTCGACGACCTCGGTGTGCTTCCCATGCGGCGCCGCGCTCGGCGCGACGTTCGACCCGGAGCTCGTCGAGCAGGTCGGCGCGGCGCTCGGGCGCGAGGCGCGAGCGATGGGGGTTCACGTGCTTCTCGGGCCCACGATCAACATCTCACGGCTCCCCGTGGCCGGCCGGAACTTCGAGTGCTTTTCGGAGGACCCAAAGCTCGCGTCGCTGCTCGCGGCGGCGTACGTGCGCGGCGTCCAGTCCGAGCACGTCGCGGCGGTCGCGAAGCACTTCGTCTGCAACGACTCGGAGCACGAGCGGTACACGACGAGCTCGGACGTCGACGAGCGAGCGCTCCGTGAGGTGTACCTCGCCCCGTTCCACGCAGCAGTCGTCGACGCGGACGTGTGGGCGGTCATGAGCGGCTACAACCGGGTGAACGGCGTCGCGGCCTGCGAGCACGAGGAGCTGCTCGGTGGAGTGCTGAAGGGCGAGTGGGGCTTCACCGGACCGGTGCTCTCCGACTGGTACGGCACGACGAGCACGGTTGCTTCGGCGCTCGGGGGGCTCGACGTGGAGATGCCCGGGCCGTCGATGCGCTGGGGAGCGAAGCTGCTCCGGGAGGTGCGCGACGGGGTCGTTCCACCCTCGGTGCTCGACGACAAGGTGCGGCGTCTGCTTCGGCTCGCCGCCCGCGTCGCGGACCGGCCGGAACCCGGGCGCTACGTGTCGCCCGCACCGCTCATCCGGCGTGTCGCCGCGGAGGCGACCGTGCTCCTGCGGAACGAGGGCGCGGTGCTCCCGCTCGACCCGGAGCGGCTCCGGACGGTCGCGGTCATCGGGCCGAACGCGAGCCGTGTGCAGCTCCACGGAGGCGGGAGCGCACGTGTCAACGCGCCGTACGTGGTCTCGCCGCTGGACGCGGTCCGGCGCCGGTGCGGGGACACGACCGAGGTCGTGTACGAGCCCGGCTGTCGTATCGAGCGGGCGCTTCCCCTACTCGATGCCCGGAGCCTCGCGGGCACCTCCCAGCTCGTAGCGGAGCCCGTCACGGTCGAGTACTTCGACAACCTCGAGCTCGATGGCGTGCCCGTCGCGACCGAGCACGCCCCCGGCTTCAACTTCGCGTGGAACGGGCCGCCCCTCCCGGTCCTCACCGTCGGCAAGTTCTCGGCGCGGCTGCGCGCCACGTTGCACCCGGGGGCGAGCGGCATAGGCATGCTCGGCATGCTCGGCGTCGGGCGGACGAGGCTCCTCGTCGACGGCAGGATCGTGGTCGACAACTGGGACGAGCCGGTCGTCGCGCCGATGCTGTTCGGGCGCGGGGCGGGCCAGCTGGCGGTCGACGTCCCGCTCGAAGCGGGCCGTCCGGTCGAGGTGGAGGTTGAGTTCCAGGCGCCGGGCGAGGACCTCGCCCGCCGGGCGCTCGAGATGTCGCCCGCGCCACCGACCGAGAAGGAGAACCGCGCCTTCGGTCCGGCCGGCGTCAGCGTCGGCTACCTCGCGCCCGGTGCGCGCGACCTGCTCGGTCGAGCGGAGCGCGCCACGGCCGGAGCCGACGCGGTCGTGGTGGTCGTCGGCGTGAACGAGGACTGGGAGAGCGAGGGCTTTGACCGCGACTCGATGTCGCTCCCGGGGGAGCAGGACGAGCTCATCGCGCGCGTCGCGTCCGCGCATCCGCGAGTCGTCGTCGTCGTGAACGCCGGCTCACCGGTCGCGATGCCGTGGGCAGGCGACGTGGCGGCGATCCTCCAGCTCTGGCTGCCGGGACAGGAGGCGGGCAGCGCGCTCGCGGACGTGCTGTTCGGGGACGTCAACCCGTCGGCGCGGCTCCCGGTGACCGTCCCGTACGAGCTCGCGGACAGCGGGGCA
Source organism: Acidimicrobiaceae bacterium (assembly GCA_027306925.1). Taxonomy (GTDB): domain Bacteria; phylum Actinomycetota; class Acidimicrobiia; order Acidimicrobiales; family Bog-793; genus JAJZBW01. The sequence goes on from DAHUXW010000137.1 coordinate 19,690, forward strand.
GCTGCGGGCTACCCGGCGGCTGACGGGCACCTCGCGTACGCCGACGGGATCAACGTCGGCTACCGGCACTTCGACGCGACCGCGAAGGAGCCGAGATACTGCTTCGGACACGGTCTCAGCTACACCTCGTTCTCCTACGGCTCCGCCGAGGTGTCTTCGGGCGAGGACGGCGCGCCGGTCGTCGCCGTCGAGGTGGAGAACGTCGGCGCGCGTGACGGCGCGGAAGTCGTGCAGTGCTATGTCTCGGCGGTCGCGCCGAGCGTCGAGCGTCCGCCTCGCGAGCTCCGCGGGGTCGCGAAGCTGCGCCTCGCCCCAGGCGAGCGCGCGATCGCGCGGTTCGTGCTCGACGCGGCCGCCTTCTCCTACTGGAACGCGTCAGCACACCGGTGGTCCGTCGACGCGGGTGAGTACGAGGTCGCGCTCGCGGCGTCGTCGCGCGACGTACGGTCGGTCACCACGCTGCGTGTCGACTCCAACGCTCGGATCGCCTAGCGGCCGGGACAGGCGGCCCCGTGCTGCGCAGCGCGGTCACATGCATCATCAGTGCACCCTGGCGCATCCAGTTGATCTAGACTCCCTCGTATGCGGAGTGCATCTCACCGTCCGCACGTGTTCCGGACGTACGTGGGGCGCGCATCGGGGGACGTGCGCGCCGTCCGTGGGCCGAGCGGCGGTGGTGGATCTAGGGGAAGCGAGCTGCTCGCATGACACACGTACAGGTGCATGTCGGCCCACACGGCCGCATCGTGATCCCGGCGGAGTTCCGGCGCGTACTGAACATGGAGCCGGGGGCGACGCTCGTAGCGTACGTGTCGGACGGGAACCGTCTCGTCCTCGAGGACCAGCGCTCGCATATCGCTCGGCTTCGCGGCGCGTGGCGGCACCTCGTGCCCACGGGACGCGACCCGATCGCGGAGCTCGAGGCCGAGCGGGCCGCGGAGGCGCGCCTCGACGCGGCCGAGGCGGCCGGCGACCTCGAGGCCGCGCATCGCGCACGGCGGGAGCTCGCCCAGACGTCGCACGGCTCGGGCGTGCTGCATTGAGCATCGTCCTCGACGCGTCGGCTTGGCTCGCCTATCTGCTCGACGAGCCTGCCGCGGGAGCGGTCGAGGACCTCGTCGTGGACGGGGCGGTGATGTCGGCGGTGAACCTCGCGGAGGTGTGCTCGCGCCTCGCGGACGTACGCCGGGATGTCGCGACGGTCCTCGAACGGGCCGCGGCCGCGCTCTCGCGGAGCGAGGAGCCGCGCTTCGTGACGAGCGGCCTGCCCGTGCTCCCCGAGACGGTGGAGGTCATGCCCTTCACGGAGGCCGATGCCTGGACGGTCGGAGCGCTCCGCCTCGCGACCCGGGACAGCGGTCTGTCGCTCGGCGACCGGGCGTGCCTCGCGCTCGCGCGGCGCCTCAACACGTCGGTCGTGACGACGAACAAGGCCTGGCTGGACCTCGACCCGGTCGCGACCGGCGTCGACGTCATCGTCGTCCCGCTGTAGTCGCGACCGCGGCCGATCGCCCGCTTGGTCCCTCGACTCACCGCGCGCGCGCGCCGTTAGGTCGGCGGCGGGGGAGGCGCGAGCGCGGCCCGAGTCGAGCGCGCTCACGACCCGCCCGCCACGGGCCGCCGGACCGACCGGAGGCGTCGAGAGGGGAGTCGACGGTGCACAGCAGAGCGCGCAGGGTCGTCGCGGCGGGCGTAGTGGTGGCGACGTTCGGTGGAGGTGGGTTCCTCCTCGTCGGAGGCGGTGCCGTGTCGTCGGCGTCGCCGCACGACGGGGGCCAGCAGGATCACGGCGTGACGCTGGTCCTCACGCCGACCGCGGGGGGTGCGACGACGACCCTCGGGATCTCGAGCTACGACTTCACCGAAGCGGTCGCGCTGAACATCGGCTCGCAGTCCGGCGGGGCCGGAGCAGGCAAGGTCACGTACGACCCGCTCGTCGTGACCGTGCCGTTCGGGGAGACGGCTGCGTCGGCCCTCGCGACCGGGTCCTCCGGCACCTTCGCGAGCGCGGACCTCACGGTTCCGGGCGCGCACGGCCAAAACGCGCTCGACGCGACCTTCGGCCTCGTCAAGCTCGACCAGGTGGAATGGGCGTCGACCGGTGGTGGGACCGAGACGCTCACCTTCGAGTACGGCAGCCTGACGATCGCGCCACAGGGCCCGACGACGCCGTCGACGTCGGGAGGTTGAGCCGCCGTCGACGTCCGTCGCAGCTCGCGGTCACCGCGAGCGCCGCTCGTGACTCAGCTCCGCGCGACCGTGCGCGAGCAGGGTACGACGGGCACCAGCGGCCGCCCGAATGGCTTGCGAGCGTGCGGGGCACCTCCGGCTCGCGTGCAGCGTGTGCACGCGAGCCGGGACGCCACGGGCGGTTCCTGACACGGCCCGAGCAACTGGCTGGGAACCTGCTGATACGCGGCACGCCGGTGGCCGTTCCGCAGCGGTGGCCGGCCGCAGCGGTGCCCGATCCGCAGCGGTGCCCGATCCGCAGCGGTGGCCGGCCGCTGTCGCGAGCGACGACTCGGCCGCGGGGCCTGCGCTGCCGCGCGGCGATCTTCGGCCGCGCGCGATGCCTATGGCCGGCCGGGCCGCCGGCTCCCGACTTGAGCACCGAGGCGGACACCTTATTGGGGGGTGATCCGGGGCACGGTCGAGTTCACTGCCGGTACGTTCACGCGCCGCTCCTGGACCGGTATGCGCCGCCACCTTGGCATCGGCGCGAGAGGCCAGGACCGCGACCGCACGGCCCACGACGCGACATAACGGACATGGTCGGGAGCCCGGCTCCTGTCGCTTCCTGCGACGGTAAGCCGCTTGCCGACAGGCGGGGGAGCAGTAGATCGCGCGCACGTCCATGAGCACCCGCGA
>DAHUXW010000022.1 GCA_027306925.1 Acidimicrobiaceae bacterium
TCCGCGAGCGCGCGGTCGAGGCAGCCGACGTACGCGCGCGGCCCGGGCGAGCGCCCGTGCCCGCGTTGGTCGATCGCCCAGACCTCGCGGCCGCTCGCCGCGAGCGCGGCCGCGACCACCTCGTGCCGGCCGGCGTGCTCGCCGAAGCCGTGGACGACGACCACGGGCGCGCGTGGCGGCGAGCCGGCGGGCGGGCGCCAGCGTCGCAGGTGCAGCCACGTGCCGTCGACGCCGAGCCGCTCGGCACCGGCGACCGGGTCGGTCGTCCCGTCGGGCGCGGGAGCATCCTCCACCGCGTCAGTCTCGCGCGCGCCCGTCCGGCGCCAGCGGCTCGCCTGGACGCCGTGGCGCTCTGTAGGATGAGCGCATGGTGAAAAAGCTGCTCATCATCGCTGTTCTCGTCGGTCTCGGCGCGGTCGCGGCGAAGCGGCTCCGCGGGAGCTGACGGGTCAGTCGCGCCGGCCGGCAGCCGGCGCGGCGAGCCGCGCCCGGCGGGCCGCGGCGCCGAGCACGGCGCTGCCACGAGATCCCCCGGCGAGCCATCCGATCGCGGTCGCGACGATCGCGAACACCGCGACCGAGACCGCGATCGGTAGGTGCCGCCGCCGGTCGGTGCCCCGGGTCCGGTCGCGGGCCCGCACGGGTCGCACGAAGTGCCGCACCTCCCAGCCGCGCTCGCGTGCGAGCCGCCCGAGCACCCGGTCGGGGTTGACCGCGACGGGGTGGCCGACCGCCTCGAGCATCGGCAGGTCCGTGTAGGAGTCCGAGTACGCGTATGAGGCCGCGAGGTCGATGCCGAGCCGATCGGCCAGCTCGCGCATGGCCGACGCCTTGTACGGGCCGTACGCGTAGAACGCCATCGTCCCCGTGTAGCGGCCGTCGGCGTCGACCGCGGCGCGGCTCGCGATCGTCTCGTCGACGCCGAGGTGGTGGCCGAGCGGCCGGACGATCTCCTCGGGCGACGCCGAGACGATCACGACGACGCGGCCTTCGTCGTGATGGTGGTCGATGAGGTCCATCGCCTCCGCGTAGATGATCGGCTCGACGGCCTCCTCGATCGTCTCCTCGACGACGGCGACGACCTTGTCCCGCTCCCAGCCCGTCGTCAGCTTGAGGAGCGACTCCCGGATACGCGCGAGCCGCTCCTCGTTCGCTCCGAGGTGGAGGTAGACGAGATGGGTGAAGACGGCGCGCACGATCGAGCGCCTGTTCAACAGGCCCTCCGCGTAGAGCGCGCCACGGAACGCGGACATCGCGGCCTTCGCGATGACCGTCTTGTCGAGGTCGAAGAACGCGGCCTCGACGCCGGTACCGGTCCGCTCGCCGCTCGGCGCCGTCACCGCGTCGTCACGGCCGGGTCGCGGCGTCGCCTCGGGGCAGTCACGGGGCGACGAGGAGTCTCCGCACCTCGTCCTCGGAGTCGCCCGTGACGAGGAGCAGCACCTCGTCGCCGACGTCGACCGCGGTGTCACCACGGGGCACGACGACGTGGCCGTCGCGCACGACGGCGACGACGGTCGCCCCACGCGGCAGGCCGAGGTCCGCGATCGTGCCGCCCGAGGCCGGAGAGCCCTCGGCGAGCGTGACCTCGACGAGGCGCGCGTTGCCCCCCTCGAAATGGAGGAGGCGGACGAGGGAGCCCACGGACACGGCCTCCTCGACGAGCGCGGAGAGCAGGTGCGGTGTCGAGACCGCGATGTCGACGCCCCACGTCTCGTTGAACAGCCAGTGGTTCTTCGGGTGGTTCACTCGGGCGATGACCCGTGGCACGGCGAACTCCTGCTTCGCGAGCAGCGAGATCACGAGGTTGTCCTCGTCGTCGCCCGTCGCCGCGACGACGACGTCCGCGGTGTCGAGCCGGGCCTCGAGCAGCACGTCGACCTCGCACGCATCGGCGCCGCGCAGCTCGACGGCGGCCTGGCACGGCGCGCGCTCGGCGGCCTCGAGGTTCTTCTCGAGCAGCAGGACCTCGTGTCCGCTCGCCGCGAGGTCGTCCGCGAGGAACGTGCCGACCGCGCCCGCTCCGGCGATCACGACCCTCATCTGGCCTCGCTCTCGTGGTCGCGTTCGTCGCCCGGCTTGCCCTCGAGCACGTCGTCGAGCCGCCCGCGCGCGGCGAACGTCACCGCGAGGTACACGACGTCGCCCTCCTGGCCGACGAGCTCCCCGGGACCGAGCTGCGGGACGCCGCCGCGCACGACGGTCACGATGCGGGCGCCGGTCTCGGACTCGAGGAGCGTGAGCTTTCGCCCGCACCACGCGTTCGGGATGGCTCGCTCGATGAGCCGGACGCGCCCGGTCGGGTCCGACCACTCGGCGACCGTGTGCTCGGGGAAGAGCTTGCGCATGACCTGGTCGGTCGTCCACGTGACCGTGGCGACGGTCGGGATCCCGAGCCGCTGGTAGATCTCCGCGCGCCGCGGGTCGTAGATGCGGGCGACGACGTTCGGGATCTCGTAGGTCTCGCGCGCGATGCGCGCGCACAAGATGTTCGAGTTGTCGCCGCTCGTGACCGCGGCGAGCGCGGCCGCGTGGCCCGCCCCGGCCTCCTCGAGCCTGTCGCGGTCGAAGCCCGCGCCGACGATGTCGAGCCCGCCCCAGGCCCCCGGAAGGCGCCGGAAGGCGGCCTCGCTGCGGTCGATGATCGCGACGCTGTGACCGTCGTGGACGAGCTCGAGCGCGAGCCGTGAACCGACGCGACCACACCCGACGACGATGACGTGCACGCCCATATCGAACACGCCTCCCGTCACGGGCACAACTCGCCCGGTCGCCGCTCGCTGCAGAATTGCATCGCGCCCTCTCGTTACAGGCAGACTACGGGCATGAGCTCCCCGCCGGTGCCGCCGGTGCCGCCGGGCCTCGCCGGCCCCCGTGCCGCCACCGCGAGCCTCGACCTGCCCGAGCCGCTCACGTACCGGCTGAAGAAGCGCCTGCTCGGGCCGCCGATCGTGTCCGAGCGGCTCTCCGAGCAGCGCCTCGGCAAGCCGACCGCGCTCGGCGTGCTCGCGCCCGACTGCATCTCGTCGACCGCGTACGGCTCCGAGGAGATCCTCACCGTGCTCGTGCCCGTCGTCGGCGCGGCAGCGTTCGCCCTGCTGCTGCCCATCACGTTCGCGATCATCGGCGTGCTGTTCTTCGTCACGCTCTCCTACCGCGAGGTCGTGATGGTCTACACGCGCGCGGGCGGAGCGTACGTGGTCGCGCGCGAGAACCTCGGCGTGAACGTCGCGCAGATCGCGGCCGTCGCGCTGATCATCGACTACATCGTGACCGTCGCGGTCCAGACCGCGGCGGGCACCGACGCCGTGACCTCGGCCTTCCCGGTGCTCGCGCCGTACAACGTGCCGATCACGATCGGCGTCGTGCTACTGCTGCTCTTCGGCAACCTCCGGGGCATCAAGGAGGCGGGGCGGACGTTCGCGCTCCCCACCTACCTGTTCGTCGGCAGCGTCGGGCTCGTCGTCGTCCTCGGCTTCGTGCGTTCGCTTCTCGGCCAGCTCCACGTCCACTCGATCCACCTGCCCGGCACGTACTCGCTCGCCGCGGCTCACCCGGGTGGCGGGCTCCTCTACGGCGCGTCGCTGTTCGTCGTCATGAAGTCGTTCGCGAACGGCGGCTCATCGCTCACCGGCCTCGAGGCGATCTCGAACGGCGTCGCGACGTTCAAGGCGCCCGAGGGGCGCAACGCGCGCCGCGTCCTCGTGCTCATGTCGATGACGCTCGGGACGCTCGTGCTCGGCGTCTCGTTCCTCGCGTGGCGCACCCACGCGGTTCCCTACGTCACGGGCAGCCCGACGGTGCTGTCGCAGGAGGCCCGGTACGTCTTCGGCGGTGCGCTCGCCGGCAAGATCGGCTACTACGCGGTCCAGGCTGCGACGATGCTCATCTTGTACACCGGGGCGAACACGAGCTTCAACGGCTTCCCGAACCTCGCGAGCTTCGTCGCGAAAGACGCGTACCTGCCGCGCCAGCTCACGAGGCGCGGGCACCGCCTCGTCTTCTCCAACGGGATCGTCATCCTCGCGGTCGTCTCGATCGCGCTCCTGCTCGTGACGCGCGCCCGGGTGAACGCTCTCGTCGCGGTCTACGCGATCGGCGTGTTCACGGGCTTCACGCTCGCCGGGGCCGGCATGGTCCGCTACCACCTCACGCACAAGGAGGCGGGCTGGCCACGACGGACCGCGATCAACGGCTTCGCCGCGCTGCTCTCGGCGATCATCGTCGGCATCCTCGCGGTCACGAAGTTCACCGAGGGCGCGTGGACCGTGGTCGTTCTGTTCCCGGTCCTCGTCGCGGTCCTCATCCGGCTGCACCACACCTACACCGAGGAGGAGCGGGAGCTCGAGGTCAACGTCCAGCACGCGGCCGAGGCCCCGGTGCTCCGGCGGCACGCGGTGCTCGTGCTCGTCGAGCGGCTCGACCTCGCCGCGGCGCGGGCCCTCCAGTACGCCCGCTCGCTCTCCGACGACGACCCTCGCGCGGTCCACTTCGTCCTCGACACCGCCGTCGCGCGCGATCTCGAGGAGCAGTGGACGCGCCTCGGGCTCGCGAACGTCTCGCTCGAGATCCGCGAGTGCCCCGACCGCCGCCTCACGCGCGCGGCCGCCGAGCTCGTCGCCGAGCTCGCCGCGGACGGCCAGACCGAGGTCAGCGTGCTGCTCCCGCGGCGGGTCTTCGGCGGCCCGCTCAGCCGGGTGCTCCACGACCGCACGAGCGAGCGCATCTCGGCCGTCGTGAGCGAGATCCCGAACGCGAGCGCCACGATCATCCCGTTCTTCGTCGGCCGGCACGAGCGCGCGCTCGTTCAGGCCGTGCTCGACCCCGCGCGCCTCGCGGGGGCCGCGTCCCGTGCGCCGGGACTCGAGGCCGCGGCAGGACCGGCGCCGCGCCGACCCGGCGACGAGCCGGAGGTCACGACCGTCGCGCTCGCGAGCGAGGCGGACGTCTTCCCGCACGGTGCGCCGCCCGGGACCTCGCGCATCGGCGACGTCCGCTGGCGCCAGCGCGCCCGGGTGGCCGGGCGCGTCCGCTACGTTCGGGTCCAGCCCCGGGCCGGCATCTCGTCGCTCGAGGCGACCCTCGACGACGGCACCGGGCAGCTCGTGCTCGTCTTCCAGGGGCGCAGGCTCGTGCCGGGGATCGAGCCCGGCGCGCGGATCGTCGTCGAAGGCATGGTCGGCGAGCGCAGCCGCCGGGCTGCGATGATCAATCCCGCGTACACGCTGCTCACCGGGAGCGGCCCGGACGAGCAGCGGGAAGGCCGGTGAGCACCACCGCACGGCCGGCCGCGCGGCGCCCGCGCGGCGCGGTGCGTGGCGACGGCGCCACGCGGTCGTTATCCTCTCGCTCCGCGCCCAGACACCTGGAAGGGTCGTAGCGGACATGCCCAAGCCCCTCGTCATCGTCGAGTCGCCCGCCAAGGCGAAGACGATCGCGCGCTTCCTCGGCGACGGCTTCCTCGTGGAGCCGTCGATCGGTCACATCCGTGACCTGCCGCGGTCCGCGGCCGAGGTGCCGGCCGCGTACAAGAGCGAGGCGTGGTCGCGGCTCGGCGTGGACGTGGACAACGACTTCAAGCCTCTCTACGTCGTCTCGCGTGAAAAGCAGGAGCAGGTCCGCAAGCTCCGATCCCTCGTGTCGCAGGCGAGCGAGGTGTACCTCGCGACCGACGAGGACCGCGAGGGCGAGTCCATCGCGTGGCACCTGCTCGAGGTGCTCGCACCGCAGGTCCCCGTGAATCGGATGGTGTTCCACGAGATCACGCGACCGGCCATCGAGCACGCGATCCAGCACCCGCGCGACCTCGACCGGCGCCTCGTCGACGCGCAGGAGGCGCGTCGCGTGCTCGACCGCCTCTACGGCTACGAGATCTCGCCCGTGCTGTGGAAGAAGGTCATGCAGGGACTCTCGGCCGGCCGGGTCCAGAGCGTGTTCACGCGTATCGTCGTCGAGCGCGAGCGCGAGCGGATGAAGTTCCGCTCCGCGGCGTGGTGGAGCGTCTCGGCGCGCTTCGCGACCGGCGCGGGCGACGAGCTCGACGCCTCGCTCGTCGCGCTCGACGGGCGGAGCGTCGCGGACGGCGGCGACTTCGGCCCCGACGGCGCGCTGCGCGACCCGGCCGCGGTCGTGCTCCTCGACGAGCCGGCCGCGGGCGCAATCGCCGCGGCGCTCGAGCACGCGTCGTTCGCGGTGACCTCGGTCGAGGAGAAGCCGTACCGGCGCTCGCCCGCGCCGCCGTTCATCACCTCGACGCTCCAGCAGGAGGCGGGGCGCAAGCTGCGCTTCTCCGCTCAACGCGCGATGCAGGTCGCCCAGCGCCTCTACGAGCAGGGCTACATCACCTACATGCGCACGGACTCGACGACGCTGTCGCAGACCGCGCTCGACGCGGCGCGCGAGCAGGCGCGAGCGCTCTTCGGCGCGGCCAACGTGCCGCAGACGCCGCGCACGTACGACCGGCGCGTGAAGAACGCGCAGGAGGCGCACGAGGCGATCCGCCCCGCCGGCGAACGCTTCCGGACGCCGGCGGAGCTCGCGCGAGAGCTGCACGGCGACGAGCTGCGCATGTACGAGCTCGTCTGGCAGCGGACGCTCGCGTCCCAGATGGTCGACGCGACGGGCGTGACCGCCCGCGTGCGCATCGAGGGCGGCACGGCCGCGGCCGCCGCCGGCTTCGCCGCGGGGACCACGGCGAGCTTCGGCGCGTCGGGGACCGTCATCACCTCGCCCGGGTACCTGCTCGTCTACCGGGAGGGCGACGACGAGCCCGAGGACGCGAAGCGCGAGGAGGACCTCCGGCTCCCGCAGCTCGCGGCCGGCGACCGCCTCGGCCTCTCGGGCGTCGCCACCGAGGACCATTCGACGAAGCCTCCGGCCCGCTACACCGAGGCCTCGCTCGTCCGCCGTGTCGAGGAGCTCGGAGTCGGCCGGCCCTCGACGTACGCGAGCATGCTGCAGACGATCCAGGATCGCGGCTACGTGTGGAGGAAGGGCAGCGCGCTCGTCCCCTCCTTCACCGCGTTCGCGGTCGTCGGCCTGCTCGAGAAGCACTTCCCGTCGCTCGTCGACTACGGCTTCACCGCGAGCATGGAGAACGACCTCGACGGGATCGCAGCGGGCGAGGAGGAGTCCGTGCCGTGGCTCCGGCGCTTCTACTTCGGTGAGGTCGGCCCGGACGGCGAGATCGACGAGGGCGGAGCCGACCGGTCGTCACACGTGGGCGGCGTCGAGGGGCGGCTCGGGCTGAAGGACGCGGTGCTCGCGCACCTCGCGACGATCGACGCCCGCGAGGTCAACTCGATCGCGATCGGGTCCGGCGCGGACGGAGCGGACGTCGTCGTGCGGGTCGGCCGCTACGGCCCGTACCTCCAGCGCGGGGAGGAGCGCGCCTCGATCCCCGAGGACCTCGCCCCGGACGAGGTCACGATGGAGCGCGCCGAGGAACTGCTCGCCGCGCCCGCGGGCAACCGAGACCTCGGCACCGACGCGGAGAGCGGCCTCCCGGTCGTCGCGCGCGCCGGCAGGTTCGGCCCGTACGTCCAGCTCGGTGACGCGGACACGAGCAGCGGCAAGCCGCGCACCGCGTCGTTGTTCAAGACGATGTCCCTCGACTCGATCACCCTCGCGCAGGCGGTCGAGCTGCTCCGCCTGCCGCGCGTCGTGGGCACCGACCCGGGCTCGGGCGAGGAGATCGTCGCGCGCAACGGCCGCTACGGCCCGTACGTGCAGCGTGGCACCGACTCACGGAGCCTCGACGCGGAGGAGCGCTTGCTCGACGTCGGGCTCGACGAGGCGCTCGCGCTCTTCGCGCAGCCGAAGCAGCGGCGCTTCGGCCGGGCACCCGCGGCGCCGCTGCGCGAGCTCGGCGCGGACCCGGTGAGCGGCGGCACGATCGTGCTGCGCGAGGGGCGGTTCGGGCCGTATGTGACCGACGGCACGGTGAACGCCTCACTCCGGCGAGGTGACGACGCGGAGGCGATCACCCCCGAGCGCGCGGCGGAGCTGCTCGCGGACAAGCGCGCCGCGGGCCCTGCGCCCGCGCGTCGCGGCCGAGGGGCGAAGAAGGCGCCGGCGAAGAAGGCGCCGGCGAAGAAGGCGGCCGCGAAGGCAGGTGCCACGGGTGCGACCGCGGCGAAGAAGGCGGCCGCGAAGGCAGGTGCCACGGGTGCGACCGCGGCGAAGAAGGCCGCCGCGAGGAAGGCGCCCGCCGCGAGGACCGCGGCGAAGAAGGCGCCCGCGAAGAGGGCGCCCGCGAAGAAGGCGGCGGGCGGCGCGGGCGGCGCGGGCGTCGCCGATCGCGCCGGCGTGCGCGACGCACCGTGACGACGGGCGGGCGAACCGGCGGTTGAGCGCGCGACGCCGTAGTGTGCCGCCAATGGCCCGGCGCGGACGGTTCGTCGTGCTCGAGGGCGGCGAGGCTGTGGGAAAGTCGACCCAGGCCCGGCTCCTCGCCGACCGTCTCGACGCCGTGCTCACCCGCGAGCCAGGAGGCACACGCCTCGGGGAGCGGGTGCGCGCGGTCCTGCTCGACCGCTCGATCGGCCCGGTCGAGCCGCGCGCGGAGCTGATGCTCGTGCTCGCGGCACGCGCCGCCCACGTCGCGGAGGTCATCGCCCCCGCGCTCGCCGAGGGGCGCGACGTCGTGTGCGACCGCTTCGACGGATCGACGCTCGCCTACCAGGGCTACGGCCGCGGCCTGCCGCTCGTCGAGGTCCGGGACGCGTGCGCGGTCGCGTCGGGTGGCCTCGAGCCGGACTGCACGGTCCTCGTCGACGTGCACGACTCGGTCGCGTCGCGCCGGCGCGGGCGCGACCCCGACCGCATCGAGGCCGAGGACGCTGCGTTCCACGACCGCGTCCGCGCGGGCTTCCGCGAGCTCGCCCGCCGGCCGCGGTGGGTCGTCGTCGACGGCGACGCGACGGTCGACGTCGTCGCCGAGCGCGTCGCGTCGGCGGTCGCCGGGGTGCTCGGCGACGCGGGCGTCCGGAGCGCGCCGTGATCGCGGACCCGGACTCGCCCGAGCGCGGCGGCCGCACGGCGCGGCATGCGCCGCCCGTGCTCGCACGCGTCGTCGGCCAGCCGCGGGCGCTCGCGGTGCTCGCCGGATCGGCCGCCTCGCCACTGCACGCCTACCTGTTCCGCGGTCCCGCGGGCTCCGGCCGTCGCGAGGCGGCCGTCGCGTTCGCCGCCGCGCTCGTCTGCCCGGACGGGGGGTGCGGCGCGTGCGCGGCGTGCCGCGACGTGCTCGCGGGTCGCCACCCGGACGTGACCGTCGTCGAACGCTCGGGTGCGTCGATCCTCGTGGAAGACGCGCGCGCGATCGTCGCGCTCGCGCAGCGCGGGCCGGTCGTCGCGGCGCGCCAGGTCGTCGTGCTGACCGACTTCGACCTCGTCGGGCAGGCGGCGCCCGTCCTGCTGAAGACCATCGAGGAGCCGCCCGACACGACGGTGTTCCTCGTGCTCGCGGAGGTCGTGACCCCCGCGCTTCTGACGATCGCGAGCCGGTGCGTCGAGGTCGAGTTCGTCCGCCTCGACACCGAGACGCTCGAGGCCGCGCTCGTCGCCACCGGCGTCGACCCCGCCGTCGCCGCCGGGGCGGCAGCGGCCGCGGGCGGCCGGCTCGACCGGGCACGGCTGCTCGCGCGCGACCCGCGGTTTGCCGCGCGCCAGGCCGCGTGGCGCGACGTGCCGGCGCGCCTCGACGGGACCGGTGCGACCGTCGCGATCGTCGTCGCCGAGTTGCTCGCGTCCGCGGACGAGCTCGTCGAGGTCGTCCGGGTCCGGCAGGCCGAGGAGATCGCGGCCGCGGCCGCGGCCGCGGAGCGCTCCGGCGAGCGACAGGCGTCCCGGCGCCAGGCGCTCGAGGACCGTCACAAGCGCGAGCAGCGGCGTGTGCGCACCGACGAGCTGCGCGCGGGGCTCGCCGCGCTCGCCGCGGTCTACGGCGCCCGGCTCTCGGCGACCCACGTGCCGCCTCGCCGGGTCGTGGCTGCGGCCGAGGCGGTCGAGGCGGTCGACGCGGCCGCCGCTGCGCTCGCGAGGAACCCGAGCGAGCAGCTCCTGCTCGAGGCGTTGCTGCTCCGGCTCGACGACGGCGGGTGACCTGCGCCGGTCGCGCGGGCAGCCGTGAACGGCCGGGTCGCGCGCGCAGCCGCGAGCGGCCGCGCCGCCCAGCTCGGGCCGCGCCGGCCGGGCGGCGAGCGTCGTCGACGTCGCCCGGCGCGCCGACCTCGTCTACCGTCGTCCACGACGCGGCCGGCACCCCGCCACGACCGCAGCGACGGGAGGCCGAGTGATCACCGACGAGCCGACGAGGCGCGCGCCCGACGCGTCGCACGCCGCGGACGCCGTGTTCCACATCGAGCGTCACGGCATCGACCACGTCGAGGACGTCGAGCGATGGGCGACGCCCGCCGGGCTGTTCGCGATGTGGGCCGGCGCGATCGTGAACTTCGAGATCCTCGTCTACGGCGCCGTGCTCATGTCCTTCGGCGTCGACTTCGTCCAGGCGGTCATGCTCATCGTCGTCGGCAACACGACGTACGCGCTCGTCGGCCTCACGAGCCTGCAGGGTCCCGACGCCGGGACGTCGACCTTCACGATCAACCGGGCGGCCTACGGGCCCAACGGCAACCGGCTCGTGGCGCTGTTCAACTGGCTCACCCAGGTCGGGTTCGAGACCGAGGGCATCGCGCTCGTCGTGCTCGCCGCGATCGCGCTCGCCGCGAAGGCGGGCTTCCATGCGGGCACGCCCCTCAAGGTCGCCTTCATCCTCCTCGCAGCCGCGATCCAGCTCGTGCTCCCCCTGCTTGGCCACGCGACGATCCAGAAGACGTTGCGACTGCTCACCGTCCCGTTCGTCGCCCTGTTCGTCGTGCTCGCCGCGCTCACGGTGCACAAGGTCCGCGTCGACGCCTACGCGCACGGCGCAAGCTGGCAGACCGTGATGGCGGGGCTCGCGTTCGTCATCATCGTGAGCGGCCTCGGCTGGACCGAGAACGGCAACGACTACTCCCGGTACATCCCGAGGGGTGCGAGCAGACCGGCGATCGTGGGATGGGTCGTCGCGGGCACCGCGCTCCCCTCGATCCTGCTCATGCTCCTCGGCGCGGCGGTGGCGACCTACGTGCCGAACGCGGGCGGGAACCCGGTCACCGACTTGCCGCGCGCGTTCCCCGGATGGTTCCTCGTCCCGTTCCTCGTGGTGTCGGTTCTCCAGCTCTTCGCGATCAACAGCCTCGACCTGTACTCGTCGGGGCTGACGCTCCAGGCCCTCGGGCTGCGCGTCGCGCGCTGGCAGGCCGTGCTGGTCGACACGGTCGTCGCGGGCGGGCTCACCGCGTACGCGATCTTCGACTCCTCGTTCAACACGCTGCTCACGGATTTCGTCGACAGCGTGATCGTGTGGATCGGCCCGTGGACGGCGATCTTCCTCGTCGACTGGTGGCTCCGGCGCTTCCGGTACGTTCCCGCGGAGCTCCAGCGCACCGGCCGCGGCCTGTACTGGCGGACCGGCGGCGTCCACGTCCCCGCGATCGTCGCCCAGGTCCTCGGGAGCGTCGCCGCGGCGATGGCGCTCGCGACGCCCTTCTACCTCGGCCCGATCTCGTCGGCGACGGGCGGGGCGGACTTCTCGGTGTTCACCGGCATGGCCGTCGCCGCCGCCGCCTACTTCGCGCTCGCGGCGCGCGCCGTGCGTCGCGAGGCCGACGTGCAGGAGCGGCTGCTCGGCGTGGCGGGAGGCGACGCCGCTAGCCTGCGCGGGCGTGGGTGAGCGCGAGCGGGGAGAGGGCGCCGGCTGCGGGCCCGAGCGTGCCGCGCCGCTCGCGGTCACGGACCGGACGCGGCTCCGGCGGATGCCCGAGCGCGTGTCGCTCGACCGGCGGGACCTCCACGCGATCCTCGACGCCGGCTTCGTCTGCCATCTCGGCGTCCTCGACGACGGCGTGCCGCTCGTGCTCCCGACGATCTACGGGCGCGCGGGCGACCGCCTCTACGTGCACGGCTCGGTCGCGAGCCGCAGCCTGAGGACCGCGCGCGCCGCGCAGCCGGTCTGCGTGACCGTGACCCTCGTCGACGGGCTCGTGCTCGCGCGCTCGGTCTTCGAGCACTCGCTGAACTACCGGGCCGTCATGGTCTTCGGGGTTCCCGGGATCCTCGCCGGAGGCGACAAGCTCGAGGGTCTCCGGGCGTTGAGCGAGCACGTCGTGCCCGGACAGTGGGAGTACGCCAGGCGCCCGAGCCGGGAGGAGCTCGCGCAGACGACGGTGCTAGAGCTCCCGCTCGACGAGGTGCCGGTGAAGATCCGGACCGGGCCGCCCGAGGACGGCGACGGCCACGACGCGGACCTGCCCGTCTGGGCTGGCGAGGTGCCCCTGCGAGTCGTCGCGCTCGACCCCGTGCGCGACCGCGCGGGACGCGACGACGCGCCGTTCCCGCCGCACCTCGCGGCGTACGTGTCCGCGGTCGCGGCGAGAACGGCGCCGCGCCGCGCCTGAGCGCGTCGTGGCGCGCCGCGCCTGAGCGCGTCGTGGCGGACGCCGGCGAGCGGGTAGCCTCCGTGCGTGCCCCGCCGGCCTCGTGCCCGGCGCGCCCGACCACTCGCCTAGCCCCGGGGTGACCCGCACGTGCCGTCCCCACGTCCGACCCGCACCGCGGCCACGCTCGTCGCGTCGGGGCTCCGCCTCGAACGGGGCTCGCACATCGTCCTCGACGACCTGTCGCTGACAGTCGGACCGAGGTCTCGCGTCGGCGTCGTCGGGCCCAACGGCGTCGGCAAGTCGACGCTCCTCTCACTCCTCGCCGGCACGCTCGCGCCGGACGCGGGGAGTGTCGCGCGCCAGCCCGCCTCGGCCACCGTCGGCCTGCTCGCGCAGGAGCACGAGCGCCGAGCCGGTGAGAGCGTGCGCGCCCACCTCTACCGGGCGACCGGCGCCGACGACGCGGAGCGCGAGCTCCACGAGGCCGCGGCGGCGCTCGGCTCGGGGGCCGACGACGCGCCGGAGCGCTACGCGGTCGCGCTCGAGCGGTGGAGCGCGCTCGGCGTCGACACGCTCGACTCCCGCGTCGCGTCGGTCCTCGAGGACCTCGGGCTCGACGCGGGCGCCGCCGAGCTCCCGACGACCGGCCTCTCCGGCGGCCAGGCGGCGCGGGTCGCGCTCGCCTCGATCCTGCTCAGCCGCTTCGACGTCACGCTGCTCGACGAGCCGACGAACGACCTCGACTTCGACGGCATCGAGCGCCTCGAGCGCTTCGTGGGGTCTCGGCCGGGCGGTGTCGTCGTCGTCTCGCACGACCGGTCGGTCCTCGACCGGACGATCACCTCGGTGCTCGAGATCGGCGAGCACGACCACCGCGGCCGGCTGTTCGAAGGCGGCTGGTCCGCGTACCTCGCGGAGCGGGCGACCGCCCGCCGCCACGCGAGCGAGTCGTACCAGACCTACGCGCAGAAGCGGGGCGAGCTGCTCGGGCGCGCGCGCCGCGAACGAGACTGGGCTACGTCGGGGAGCGCGCGGGAGAAGCGCGCGCCGCGCGACGGCGACCGGGCGCAGCGCGGCTTTCGCATGAACCGGACGGAGAAGCTCGCGGGACGTGCGCGGATGACCGAGCGCGCGATCGAGCGGCTGGAGGTCGTCGAGAAGCCCTGGGAGGGCTGGGAGCTGCGATTCGCGATCGAGGACGCTCCCCGGTCGGGAACCGTCGCGCTCCGCCTCGCCGACGCGGTCGCCGGGCGCGGCACGTTCCGTGTCGGACCGGTCGACCTCGAGATCGGATGGGCCGAGCGGGTCGTGCTCGCCGGCGAGAACGGCTCCGGCAAGACGACCCTACTCATGGCGATGCTCGGCCACCTGCCGCTCGTGTCGGGCGAGCGCTACATCGGACCGAGCGTGGTGGCCGGCGAGCTCGGCCAGGACCGGGATGCGTACGCGGGCGCGCAGAACCTGCTCGACGCATTCGTCGCCCGCACCGGGCTCGACCTGTCCGAGGCGCGGTCGCTGCTCGCGAAGTTCGGGCTCGGCGCCGCCCACGTCGGGCGGCCGTCCGCGTCGCTCTCGCCCGGCGAGCGGACGCGTGCCGAGCTCGCCGGGTTCCAGGCGGCGGGCGTGAACCTCCTCGTGCTCGACGAGCCGACCAACCACCTCGACGTCCCGGCGATCGAGCAGCTCGAGGAGGCGCTCGCGGCCTACCGCGGCACGCTCGTCCTCGTCTCGCACGACCGCCGGCTCCTCGAGTCCGTCGAGATCGGGCGGGTCGTCGACGTCGGCGCGCTCGGAGGCGCCGCGGCCGGGCGAGACGCGGCGCGGTCCTAGGATGGGACTGCTCCGGCGAATGGGCCCGGAACTGGCGGAGGGCGTGGGGATGCAGGTGAGCGGACCGGTCGCGGGCGTGGCTCGCGCCGTGCGCTGATGCTCGCCGCGCAGGCACCGCCTGTCGACGGCGACGCCGCGTCGCAGTCGGCGCGCCGGCGGACGTTCGCGATCATCAGCCATCCCGACGCGGGCAAGACGACGCTCACCGAGAAGTTCCTCCTCTACTCGGGCGCGGTCGCCGAGGCCGGAGCGGTCAAGGCGCGCGCCGGCCGCCGGCGCGCGCGGTCCGACTGGATGGAGATGGAGCAGGAGCGGGGGATCTCGATCACCTCCACCGTGCTCCAGTTCCGCTACCGGGACCACGTGCTGAACCTGCTCGACACTCCGGGCCACCGCGACTTCTCCGAGGACACCTACCGGGTGCTCGCGGCCGCGGACGCGGCGGTCATGGTCCTCGACGTCGCGAAGGGCATCGAGGACCAGACGCGCAAGCTCTTCGAGGTCTGCCGGTCGCGCGCGCTGCCCATCGTGACCTTCCTCAACAAGTACGACCGGCCGGGGCGCGACCCGCTCGAGCTGCTCGACGAGATCGAGGAGCAGATCGGGCTCCGCCCGACTCCGGTGACCTGGCCCGTCGGCATCCCGGGAGACTTCCGCGGGGTCGTCGACCGGCGCACGGGCACCTTCGTCCGTTACCTGCGCACCGTGGGCGGGCTCACGGCGGCGCCCGAGGAGGTCGTCGACGCCGCGCGCGCGGCGCTCGAGGAGGGCGACGACTGGTCGCGGGCGCTCGAGACCTGCGCGCTGCTCGACGAGGTCGGCGCGTCGCTCGACGCGCCGTCGTTCGTCGCGGGCGACTCGAGCCCGCTGTTCGTCGGCTCCGCGCTCACGAACTTCGGCGTCCGGCACCTGCTCGACGCGATGGTCGAGCTCGCGCCCGCGCCCGGCCCGCGCGCGGACGCGTACGGCGTGGCGCGCCCCGTCGCGTCGGGCTTCTCCGGCCAGGTCTTCAAGATCCAGGCCAACATGGACCCCGCGCACCGCGACCGGGTCGCGTTCGTCCGCGTGTGCTCGGGTCGTTTCGAGCGCGGGATGACGGTGACCCAGGCCTCGAGCGGGCGGCAGTTCGCGACGAAGTACGCGGCGGCCGTGCTCGCGTCCGAGCGGTCGACGATCGACGAGGCCTACCCGGGCGACGTCGTCGGGCTCGTGAACGCCGGCGACCTGCGGATCGGCGACACGCTCTACGACCGCGAGCCGGTGACCTTCCCGCCGATCGCGACCTTCGCTCCCGAGCTCTTCGCGTCCGTTCGTGCGCTGAGCACCTCGCGGCACAAGCAGTTCCGCAGGGGGCTCGACGCGCTGGACGAGGAGGGCGTCGTCCAGCTTCTGAGCGATCCGGCCGGCGACCTCACGCCGGTCCTCGGCGCGGTCGGCCAGATGCAGTTCGAGGTCGCCGCACACCGCCTCGAGCATGAGTTCGGCGCCGCGATCGAGCTGTCGCCGACCGCCTACCGGGCGGTCCGCAGGACGGACGAGGCGACGGCGAAGCTGCTTCGCGACAGCCCGGGCAGCCGCATCCTCGCCCGGCGCGACGGCACGCTGCTCGCGCTGTTCGAGAGCGAGTACTGGCTCGCGCGCCTCGAGAGCGACCACCCGGACTGGTGCCTCGAGCGCGCGGTCGTCTGAGCGGGCCGCGCGCCCGCACCGCGCGCGACCGGCCCCGCGGGACGCGATGTCGTGCGAGCGGGCGCGCGAACGCGACCGTAGGCGGTCGCCGCCGCCGTGCGAATTCGCGCGCCGTTCGCCTCCCGTTCACCGTGCAGACACCCGGACATCGCCGTGCGGTCATCTTCTCGCGCAAGCCTCGGGACGGACACCTTCGGAGGAGCACGGGACGCGCATGAGCGACCTGCACGGCGGGGCGGCCCCGCGCGGCCACGGCGTGAGCGTCGACGACCTGCTCGACGACGCGCC
>DAHUXW010000162.1 GCA_027306925.1 Acidimicrobiaceae bacterium
GCGCGGCGTGCGCGTCGATGTCGTCCCGCCCGGCGCCGGCCCGCTCCCCGCGTGCGACCTCGTCGTCGACGCCGCGTACGGCACGGGCTTCCACGGCGAGTACGACGCGCCGCGCTTGCCCGACCGCCCCGGCGGCGGACGCGCGCTCGTGCTCGCGGTCGACGTGCCGACCGGCGTCGACGCGACGACGGGCGTCGCCGGAGAGCGCGCGGTCGCCGCGGACCGCACGGTGACCTTCGGCGCGTACAAGCTCGGCCTCCTGCTCGGCGAAGGTCCGGACCGGTGCGGAGAGGTCGTCGTCGAGCCGATCGGGCTGCCGGTCGACGAGGCGGCGGCGCACCTCGTCGAGGACGCGGACGTCGCGCGCCTCGTCCCATCGCGCCGGCGCGCGGGCCACAAGTGGGACGCCGCCGTGTACGTCGTCGCGGGCTCGCCCGGGATGCTCGGCGCTGCGCAGCTGTGCGCGCAGGCCGCGATGCGGGCGGGCGCGGGGATGGTCCGGCTCGCCTCGCCCGGCGTCGCGCCCGGCACGGTCCCGGTCGTCGAGGTCGTCTCGCGCCCGCTCCCCGCCGAGCACTGGGCGGCGCCGGTCCTCGACGACCTCGGACGGTGCCGCGCGCTCGTGGTCGGCCCGGGACTCGGCGCGACGCCGGAGACCGCGGCCGCGCTGCGCCGCCTCGTCGCGGAGGCGTCCGTCCCGACCGTCGTCGACGCGGACGGGCTGAACGTGCTCGGCGGGGTCGACGAGCTCGCCCGGCTCGTCGCGGCGCGCCGGGCGCCGCTCGTGCTCACACCGCACGACGGCGAGTACGCGCGCCTCGTCGGGACGAGGCCCTCGCACGACCGGGTCGCGGCGGCGCGAGAGCTCGCGGCGCGGACGCGCGCGACGGTGCTCTTGAAGGGCCCGACGACGATCGTCGCGTCGCCGTCGGGCGCCGTGCTGCTCGCGACGTCCGGCTCGAGCCGGCTATCGACTGCCGGCACGGGCGACGTGCTCGCCGGCGTGGTCGGCGCGCTGCTCGCGCGCGGCCTCGCCCCCCACCTCGCCGCCGCGCTCGGCGCCCACCTGCACGGCCGCGCCGCGGCGCGCGGCCTCGCGCAGGGGCTCGTCGCAGGCGACCTCCCGCTCCTCGTCGCGCGGGTCCTCTCCGAGCTCGCGGCTGCGGGTGGGCGTGCGGGAGCGGGAGCGGGAGCGGGAGCGAGCGCCGGTCACGTGCGCGGCTCCGCGAGGACGGGCGGCGCGGCGCCTGTAGGGCGATGACCGATCCCGCGGCGGCGCCGGCATCGGCGGTCGCACCGGCGTCCGCGTCGGCTTCCGCGGTGCTGCGGCCCGCGTGGGTGGAGGTCGACCTCGCGGCGATCCGCGCGAACGCCGCGCTGCTCGCCCGCCTCGTCGCGCCAGCCGCGCTCTGCGCGGTCGTGAAGGCCGACGCGTACGGCCACGGCGCGCCGCGCGTCGCCGAGGCGGCGCTCGAAGGCGGTGCGCAGCTGCTCGCCGTCGCGCTCGTGGACGAGGGGCTGGCGCTCCGCCGCGCCGGGGTGCGCGCGCCGGTGCTCCTGCTCTCCGAGCCGACGCCCGCCGCGATGCTCGAAGCCGTCGCGCACGACCTCACGCCGACGATCTACCGGCTCGAGGGGGTCGCGGCCGCGCGCCGGGCGGCCGCGGCCCGGACCGCGTCCGGGCCGGTCCCCGTCGAGCTGAAGCTCGACAGCGGCATGCACCGCGTCGGCGCCGACCCCGACGCGATCCTCGACGTCGCGGCCGCGATCGACGCCGCGCCCGAGCTCGAGCTCGTCGGGCTCTGGACGCACCTCGCGGTCGCGGACGAGCCGGCCGACGACTTCACCGCCGCGCAGCTGCGCGCGCTCGAGCGCTGCCGGGCGGACCTCGCGGCGAAGGGCATCGTCGCTCCGGTCGTCCACGCGGCCAACTCCGCCGGCGCGATCGCCCATCGCGCCGCGCGCCTCGACCGCGTCCGGTGCGGGATCGCGCTCTACGGGCACGCGCCCTCCCCCGCGCTCGACGGCTGGGTCGAGCGCGACCCGGCGGGCGGCGGGCCGCTCGCACCCGCGCTCAGCTGGAAGGCCGAGGTGCACCTCGTGCGCAGGCTCGCCGCCGGCGAGCGCACGAGCTACGGGCGGACCTACGGGCTCGAGCGCGACGGCGACGTCGCGGTCGTCCCGCTCGGCTACCACGACGGCGTGCCGCGGCGGTACGCGACGTCGGGCGGCGAGGTCCTCGTGCACGGGCGGCGCCGGCGGATCGCCGGGACGGTCACGATGGACCAGATCATCGTCGACCTCGGCGACGGCGACGGCGACGGCGACGGCGGTGAGGGCGGCGGCGACGGCGGCGATGGCGGAGGATCCGGGGTGCGACCGGGCGACGAGGTCGTGCTCATCGGCCGCCAGGGCGGCGAGGAGATCACCGTCGAGGAGTGGGCGGCACGGCTCGGCACGGTCTCCTACGAGGTGCTCTGTGGCATCGGCCCGCGCGTGCCGCGGCGCTACGTCGACGGCGGCCGGCCGGAGGGGAACGCGGCGCCGGGGCGGTAGCATCTCGGTGTGCCGACGCTCCTCGAGCTCGCGCGCGAGGCGCGGTCCTGCGTCGCCTGCCCCCTCGCCGCCGGCCGCACGACGGTCGTGTTCGGGGTCGGCGATCCTGCGGCCGAGGTCATGTTCGTCGGCGAGGCGCCGGGCCGCGAGGAGGATCTCGCGGGCGAGCCCTTCGTCGGCCGGTCGGGCAAGCTGCTCGACCGGCTGATCGCGGAGGAGCTGGGTCTCGCCCGGGACCAGTGCTACATCGCAAACGTCGTGAAGTGCCGCCCTCCCGAGAACCGCGACCCCCTCCCGCGCGAGGTCGAGACCTGCCGGCACTTCCTCGAGGACCAGGTGCGGCTCGTCGCGCCGTCGGTCGTCGTCACGCTCGGCAACTTCGCGTCGCGCGCGCTCCTCGGGACGAGCGAGGGCGTGACGCGCCTTCGGGGCAGCACCTACCCCTACCTCGGGGGCGCGCTCGTGCCGACGTTCCACCCCGCGGCCGCGCTGCGCGGCGGTGGGGTCGTGCTCGCGCAGATGCGGGCGGACTTCGTGCGTGCGAAGCGCGCGCTCGGGACGCCGCGCGCCGAAGGCCGGGGGAGCGCGAGTTGAGCGCGACCGTGCGTGCGGGCGCGACGGCGGTCGTCACCCGCGACGAGGGCGAGACGCGCGCGCTCGGCGCGCTGCTCGCCGGCCTCCTCGAGCCGGGCGACGTCGTGCTGCTCGTCGGGGACCTCGGCTCGGGCAAGACGACGCTCACGAAGGGCATCGTCGCGGGCCTCGGCGGGGGCGACGAGGTGACGAGCCCGACCTTCACGCTGGTCCACTCGTACGCGACGGACCCGGTCGTCGCGCACGTCGACACCTGGCGCCTCGGCGGCACGGACGAGGTCGCCGATCTCGCCCTCGACGAGGTCCTCGACGCCGGTGGCGTCGCGGTCGTCGAGTGGGGCGAGCTCGCCGCCCCGCTCTTCGGCGACGACGCGCTCGTCGTCCACCTCGGGCCGCCGCCCGAGCCCGACGGGCCTGCGGAGCGCCGGCTCGTCGCGCTCCGCGCCGCGTCGGAGCGCTGGCGCGGTCGGGTCGCCCGCCTCGCGGCCGCCGCGCGCGGCGCAGGCCTCGAGGTCCGGCCGTGATCCTCGCGCTCGAGAGCTCGACGGCGGAGGTCGGGGTCGCGATCGCGGACGGGACGGGCCTGCTCGCCTCGTGCACGGTGCGGGCGGACCGACGCCACGTCGAGACCGTGCACCCCGCGATCGAGCACGTCTGCTCGCTCGCGGGCGTCACGCCGCGCGACCTCGACGCGGTCGCCGTGGACATCGGACCCGGAATGCTCACGGCCGTGCGCGTCGGGGTCGCGGCCGCGAAGGGGATCGCCCTCGCGTACGGCGTGCCGACGGTCCCGTGCACGAGCCTCGACGTCCTCGCGCACGCGGCGCGCGCCGCCGGCCGGGTCGTCCCCGTCGTCGACCTGCGCCGCGGCGAGCTCGCGTGGGACCTCGGCGTGGACGCCGGCGAGCGTTCCGGTGCCCGCGCCGGGACGCCGAGCGAGCTCGCGGCGGACCTCGCCGCGCTCGGCGTCCCCGTCCTGCTCGTCGGCGACGGGGCGCACCGGCACGGCGACGCGGTCGTGGCCGCGGCCCGCGCGCTCCACGCGCCCGAGCCGCGGGTCGAGCGCGACGACCTCGCCGCGCCCC
>DAHUXW010000038.1 GCA_027306925.1 Acidimicrobiaceae bacterium
CAGTGCGGTTCGAACTGGAACCACTTCGCGAACGCGAGCGTGACCGAGCTCATGCAGGCGGGCTCCACCGCGACGCACCCGGCGGCGGAGATCGCGGACTACAACAAGGCGGACGCGCTCCTCTGGAAGAACATGGTGACGTTGCCGCTCTACCAGAAGCCGCAGTACTTCGCGTGGACGAACACGCTCCACAACGTCCTGCCGAACCCGTCGTCGGTCGGCGTCACGTGGAACCTCTTCGACTGGCGGACCGCGGCCTGATCGTTCGGGTAGGCCCTCGACCGCCTGCCGCCGGATGACCGGCGGCGGGTGGCCGAGGTCCCCGGCCAGGCGAGTCGAGCGGCGGGGGAGCGGGCGTGACGCTCGCACCCCCGCCGTTCCCGACGACTTGTAAGGTGCCTCGATGCTCGCGTACATCCTGCGTCGCGTGGCGGCGAGCGTGCTCATCCTCGTGCTGTCGAGCATGCTCGTGTTCGTCATGGTCGCCAACTCCGGCGACCCGCTCGCGACGCTCCGGCTGAACCCGCACACGCCGGCGTCGACGTACGCGGCCCGGCGCGCGCTGCTCCACCTGAACGACCCGATTCCCCAGCGCTACTGGATCTGGATCAGCAACGCGGTCCACGGCAACTTCGGCTCGACGATCCAGGGCCAGCCCGTCGCACCGCAGCTCTGGTCGCACCTGTTCGTGACCTTCCAGATGGTGATCATCGCGACGATCGTCGCGATCGTCGTCGCGATCACGGTCGGGGTGCTGTCCGCGATCCGCCGCGGCCGGGCCTTCGACAGCGCGGCGACGGTCACGAACTTCCTGTTCATCTCCGTCCCGGTGTTCGTCCTCGGGCTCATCTTGAAAGAGTTCGTCGCGATCCCGATCAACAACGCGGTCGGCCGCACCGTCCTCTACACGATCGGTCAGGAGAGCCCGAACCTCACCGGCGGCTTCGTCCAGCGACTGCCCAACTACGCTGGCCATTTCGTGCTGCCCGTGCTCACGCTCATCCTCGTGAGCTACCCGTCGTGGGCGATCTACCAGCGTTCCTCGATGCTCGAGGTGCTCGACAGCGACTACGTGCGCCTCGCGCGCGCGAAGGGGCTGCGACCGCGGCGCGTGCTGATCCGGCACACGCTCCGCAACGCGCTCATCCCGGTGACGACGGTCATCGCCCTCGACTTCGCGGCCATCCTCGGCGGCGCGATCCTCGTCGAGTCCGTCTTCTCGTGGCAGGGCGTCGGCGTGTGGTTCCTCGCGGGCGTGTCCAACCTGGACTTCAACGTCGTCCAGGCCTACCTGCTCGTCACGGCCTTCTTCGTCGTCGCGTTCAACCTTCTCGCCGACATCCTCTACGGCGTGCTCGACCCGCGCATCCGTTATGGCTGAGCGCCCGGCCGGCGGGGGCACGGGCGCGCCCGTGCGCGGGCGCGGGGCCCGCTCCGGCGCGTCGGTCGCGGCGGGCCGCCGGCTGCGGAGGTCCCGCCTTCCGGTTGCGGGGGGCGAGACGCACCCGCTCGGCGACGAGCACGGCATGGCGGGCGACGCGAGGCGCCAGTGGCAGATCGTCCTCGGGCGCTTCGTCCGCCAGCCCCGGGCAATGATCTCGCTCGCGATCTTCGCCGTGCTCGGCATCGGCTCGGTCGTCGCGGGCTTCGCGTGGCACTACAACTACCTCACCCTCACGGACCAGATCGCGACCTTCACCTCCGGCGGCCCGACGTGGCAGCACCCGTTCGGGGTCGACCCGATCGGCCACGACGTGTTCGCGCAGGTCATGCAGGGGACGAAGGAGGACATCCAGGTCGCGCTCCTCGTCGCCGCGGTCACGACGTTGATCGGCACGACGATCGGCGCGCTCGCGGGCTACTTCCGCGGGTGGGTCGACCCGATCCTCATGCGCTTCACGGACTTCATCCTCGCCGTCCCGCTCCTCGCGGTGCTCGCAGTCCTCGCGAACCTCGCGAGCAAGCAGTCGGGGAGCTGGTTCTGGGTCGCGATGATCATCGGCTTCCTCGCGTGGACCTACGTCGCCCGGCTCGTGCGCGCCGACTTCCTCTCGCTTCGAGAACGCGACTTCGTCGAGGCCGCACGCGCGATCGGCGCGTCGAACCGCAGGATCATCGTGCGGCACCTGCTGCCGAACGCGATCGGCCCGATCATCGTGAACGCGACGCTCACGGTCGCGAACGCAATCATCCTCGAATCGACGCTGTCGTTCCTAGGGCTCGGGATCCAGCCGCCGAACATCTCGCTCGGGACGCTCGTCGCGTCCGGCGAGGGCGACGCGACGACGTTCTGGTGGCTGTTCGTCTTCCCCGCCGCCTTCATCATCGTGCTCATCTTGTGCATCAACTTCATCGGCGACGGGCTGCGCGAGGCGTTCGACCCGCGACGGTCGCGGGTGCGCGCGTGACCGCCGAGCCGCTCCTCGTCTTCGACCACCTCGAGGTCGACTTCGCGACCTCGGGCGGCGTCGTCCACGCCGTGCGGGGCGTCGACCTCACGCTCGGCGCGGGCGAGGTTCTCGGGATCGTGGGCGAGTCGGGCTCGGGCAAGTCGGTGACCGCGCTGGCCGCGATGGGTCTGCTCCCGC
The DNA here is from genome assembly GCA_027306925.1 of Acidimicrobiaceae bacterium. Taxonomy (GTDB): domain Bacteria; phylum Actinomycetota; class Acidimicrobiia; order Acidimicrobiales; family Bog-793; genus JAJZBW01. The sequence goes on from DAHUXW010000038.1 coordinate 2,589, forward strand.
GCTCCGCGCGCACGCGCGGCTCGGTGCGGTTCCGCGGCGGCGAGCTGCTGGGGCGCAAGGAGAAGCAGCTCATGGGCGTCCGGGGCAAGGGGATCTCGATGATCTTCCAGGACCCGATGACCTCGCTGAACCCGGTGTACTCGGTCGGATGGCAGATCGCGGAGGCCGTCCGCGCCCACCAGGACGTCTCGAAGGAAGCCGCGGCGGCCGCCGCGGTCGAGCTGCTGCGCCGCGTCGGTATCCCGAACCCGGAGGAGCGCGCCGCGAGCTACCCGCACGAGTTCTCGGGAGGCATGCGCCAGCGCGTCGTGATCGCGATCGCGATCGCCAACGACCCCGAGGTCATCCTCGCGGACGAGCCGACGACGGCGCTCGACGTCACCGTGCAGGCCCAGGTGCTCGAGTCCCTGAAGACGGCTCTCACCGAGACGCACGCGGCGCTCCTGCTCATCACACACGACCTGGGGGTCATCGCGGGCCTCGCGGACCGCGTGCTCGTGATGTACGCGGGGCGCCCGGTCGAGGTCGGAACGGTCGACGAGATCTTCTACGAGCCCGCGATGCCGTACACGCTCGGTCTGCTCGGGTCGATCCCGCGTGTCGACACGGACGGGACCGAGCGGCTCCGGCCGATCCCCGGCTCGCCGCCGTCGATGGTCGGCACGCGCCCGGGCTGCCCGTTCGCGCCGCGCTGCCCGCTCCGGGCGCCGGTCTGCGACGAGCAGGAGCCCCCCCTCGTCGCGCTCGGGAGCGCACGCGACGGCGCGGCCGGGGTCCACGCGGCCGCCTGCCACTTCGCCGAGGAGGTGCTCGTGCGCACGACCCCGCTGTTCTCCGCGACCTCGGCGGACCTCGAGCCGCCGGCCGCGCGC
>DAHUXW010000044.1 GCA_027306925.1 Acidimicrobiaceae bacterium
CGGGCGGGGCGAGGCGGCGGGCGCGCGTGCGGGCGTCGGTGGTCGCCGCGCTCGCGGCCGTCGCGGCCGTCACGAGCGCGTGCGGCGGCGCGCACGCGGCCGCGCACGGGGAGAACGGCGCGCACGCGAGCGGCAGGACGAAGGCCTCGAGCACGACGTCGGCGACCGCTGCGCCGGCCGCACCGTCGAGCGGCGGCCCGGCGACGAATGCCCCGGCTACGACGAGCGGCCCGGCGACGAGGGGCGCCGTCACGACGAGCGGTGCGACGCCCGGCGGACGCGCGGCCCTCGTCGCCGGGAAGGTCACGGTCGTCGGGGACTCGGTCCTCCTCGACTACTCCGCACTGCTCGCGACCGAAGTCCCCGGCGCGACGATCGAGGCAGCCGTCGGCCGTCAGTGGCTCTCGGGCGTCGCGCTCGTCCGGGCACTCCGGGCTCGCGGCGACCTCGGCGCGACGGTCGTCGTCGCGCTCGGCACGAACGGCCCCGTAACGACCGCGGGCTTCGACCAGATGATGGCCGCGCTGTCCGGCGCACGCCGGGTCGTCGTCGTGACCGTGCACGTCGACCGACCGTGGCAGCAGGAGGTGAACGCGGTGCTGCGCTCGGGCACGCGCCGCTTCCCGCGCCTCGTTGTCGCGGACTGGGCCACGCTCGCGTCTGCGCACCCCGGCTGGTTCTACTCCGACGGCACGCACCTGCCGATCGACGGCCCCGGGGCGCACGCCCTCGCCGCGCTCGTCGCAGGTGCGGTCCACTCGCCGCCCGGCCGGGGGGTGCCGTGAGCCGGTGGACCCAGGCGGCGTCGAGGACGCCGCAACCGACCCGCTCGACGGGCCCGTCCCGCTCCTCGACGACGAGCGCGCCGGACGTCGTCCGCGCGACGGGCGCCAGCGCCAGCGCCGCCCGGATCTGCCGGGCGCTTCACGGCTGCTTCCACCCGGCGGCCGGCTACCCGATCCAGTGGGACCTCCGCCGCGCCGGCCCGCCGGGGAGGAGGTGGATGAGCACGAGGACGATGGTCGTGGCACCGATGACGACGAGGACCGACTGGAACAGCCGCCTCACGATGTGGCCGATCACGTCGGGCGCCTCGTCGGCGGAGGCCCTCGGTCACTTCGTGACGTGCCAGTACTGCGGGTAGATCTGCAAGTACGGGTCGAGCGGCGTCACGCCCTTCAGGCTCGACTTGTACGCGACGACCCGGTAGGCGGGGACGGGGAGGAAGATCTGGGACTGCTGGTGGACCATCGTGCTCATGTCGAGCAGGTGCGTGAACGCCTGGCGCACGTGGAGCTGGTTGAGGATCGGCGCCGCTGTGTCCTTCTTCGCGTACTGCAGGACGAGCCCGGCGCACGCGACGTGGACCCAGTTGGCGATCGTGTAGCCGTCGGCCTTCATGCTCGGGATCGCCCGCAGCGACTCGAAGGGCACGTGGCCGACGTCGACCTGGCCGGTCTCGAGCGCGTCGAACTCCGCGGTGTTGCTCGCGAACGGCAGCTCGGTGAACTGGGTGACCGAGTGCGACTGGACGCTCGGGTACGAGCTCGTGCGCTCGAAGCCGACCGGCCGGTCGACACCTGGTAGGAGGAGGTCTGCCACGGCGCGTCGACGACCTTCCCGAGCGGGCTCGTCGCGAACCGCGACTTGAGCGCCGCCTGCTTCTGGAGGAACGAGTACACGGCCTTCGCTCCGGACTTCGTCGCGTCGTAGTTGCCGACCTTGCCCGTGCTCGAGGTCTTGTCCCACGCGTGCTGCGGGATCGGCGTGATCTGGGTGAGCTCGTTGCCGAGGAGCCAGTACGAGCTGTACCGCTTGTCGAGCGTGATCGTGAACTTCGTCGGCGACAGGTACTTGATCGAGCTCACGATCTGCGGGAAGCCCCCGGGAACGTAGGGCGCGAAGTTCGCCTTTCTGGCCTCGAGCAGGTTCGTCCAGAGCTCGACGTCACGCGTCGTCACCGGCTTGCCGTCCGACCAGTGGCGCGACTCGAGCGTGATCGAGACGACCGTGTGGGCGGCGGCGTTCGTCGAGAACACCGGTGCGTCGGCGAGACTGTTCGTCGGGTTGAACGCGGGCTTGCCGTTGTTGCCCCACTGGTAGAGCGCGGCCACATGAGATAGGAGGCCCACGGGACGTAGCCGGTGTCCCAGCAGAAGCTCACGGAGCGCGCGCGGATCGGCGCCAAGGTCGGAAAGCGCCAC
>DAHUXW010000078.1 GCA_027306925.1 Acidimicrobiaceae bacterium
GCGTGATCGTCACCGCCGCGTGCTCCGCGGCCGTCGACGGCGCGAGCGCGGACGCGGGCGCGGGCGCGGGCGCGGCCCGGGCGGCCGGCGCGGACTTCGTGTCGCGCTACTTCGCCCCGGCGATCGGCATCGACGAGGATCCCGTCACGGGAGCCGCGCACTGCGTCCTCGCGCCGTACTGGTCCGAGCGTCTCGGGCGCGATCGGCTCGTCGGCTACCAGGCCTCACGCAGAGGCGGCGTCGTACGCGTCGCGCTCGGCGCGGACCGGGTCGAACTCACCGGCCGCGCGGTGACCGTGTTCAGCGGCGAGCTCCGCCGACCTTCGGGACCGAGCCCGACCACCCGCTCACGGCGCAGCGATCGGGAGCTCGACGATCTCGCACTCGACGAGGGTGCCGTCCGGCCGCTCGACTCGCCCGCGAAGCGGCGGGACCGCGCGGCGGTGGACGTAGCCGAGCGCGATGGTCGTCGATAGGCGCGGCGACCACGCGACGCTCGTGAGCGATCCCACGACGTCGCCGTCCACCGACACGGGCGAGCCGGGCCGCACGCTCGTGAGCCCGCCGTCCGGCGGAGCCGGCGCGACGACGATCCCCCGCAGGCGCTTCGGGACGTTGTCGCCGCGCGCGTCGATGCGGGCGACGAGCTCCTGGCCCGGATAGCAGCCCTTCGTGAGGCTGACCGCGCGGGCGACGAGCCCCGCCTCCTGCGCGATGGTCCGGCCCGAGATCTCGGCGCCCATCGCCGGCTCACCCGCCTCGACGCGCACCGCGTCGAACGCTCGCTCGTCGCCGAGGTCGACCCCGGCCGGGACCGCCGCGCCGGGGCCGACGAGGTCGACGCCGGACTCGCCAAGCCAGTCGACCGCGATCGCCAGAAGCCGCGGGGTCGGCGGCCCGACCGCGGACGCGCTGCGCGGCCCCCGGAGCTCGACGAGCGGCCACGAGTGCTGCTCGAGGTCGGCCTTCACCCGCAGCTTGAACCGCCTCAGACGGTCGTGCACGACGTCGCCGAAGCCGGCCGACACGACCACGAGCGCGTCGTCCTGCGCGACCCGGGCGACGCGCACGAGGGCGTCGACATGACCTTGCGGGTTGAGCAGCAGCGACCCGACCGAGTCCCCGACCCCGAGCGCAGCGAGGTCCTGGCTGCACTGGCTCTGGAGGTACGACAGTGCGTCCGGGCCGACGACGCGCACGACGTCGCACGTCGTCACGCGCGCGACGACCCCTTCCCGGCACGCCCGGTACGTCTCCTCGAAGCCGAGCGCCACCGGACCGCTCACGCCGGCTCCTCGACCACCGCGCCGAACGCGGCCCCACGCGAGCGGTCGACCCGGTCGGGATGCGCGACCGGATCCGAGGGCGTTCCTGCGCCCGCGCGCGCCTGCGCGGCGCGCGCGCCCGCGCGCTCCTGCGCCATCCGCCGCGCGCCCGCGACCGCCGCGAGGATCGATCGGGCCTTCGCCTGGCACTCGCGGTCCTCCGCCTCGGGCTCGCTGTCCGCGACGATCCCCGCGCCCGCCTGGACCGACGCTCGGCCGTCGGGGCCTACCACGAGCGTGCGGATCGCGATCGCCGTGTCGAGGTTCCCGTTGAAGTCGACGTAGCCGACGACCCCCGCGTACGGGCCGCGGCGGGTCGGCTCGAGCTCGTCGATGATCTCCATCGCCCGGACCTTGGGCGCACCGGAGACCGTGCCGGCGGGCAGGGTCGCACGCAGCACGTCGACCGGGCCCTTGCCCTCGACGAGCTCGCCGGAGACCTGCGACGTGAGGTGCATGACGTGGCTGTAGCGCTCGAGACCCATGAGCTCGTCGACCTGCTCGGTCCCGAAGCGGACGACGCGACCCACGTCGTTGCGCGCGAGGTCGACGAGCATGACGTGCTCGGCGAGCTCCTTCGGGTCCTCGAGCAGCTCCGCGCCGAGCAGACGGTCGTGCTCCTCGGTCCCGCCGCGCGGCCGCGTGCCGGCGATCGGCCGGGAGACGACGCGGCCGCCGAGGAGCTGGACCATCGGCTCGGGCGAGGCGCCCACGACCGTGACCCCGCCCTGGCGCACGAAGAACATGTACGGGCTCGGGTTCACCTGGCGGAGCACCCGGTAGACGTCGAACGGGTCGACGCCGAGGTCGAGGTCGAAGCGCTGTGAGAGGACGACCTGGAACGCGTCGCCCGCACGGATGTACTCCTTCGCGGCTTCGACCGCTGCGCAGTACGCCGCGGAGCCGAGGACGCGCGACACGTGCGCGGGGTCGAGCTCGCCGTCCCGCGCGGGTGGCTCGCTCATCGGGTCGTCGACGACTCGCTCGAGGTCCGAACGCAACCGGTCGAGGCGCCGTGACGACTCGTCGTAGCGCGCGCGCAGCCCCTCGGGGCCGCGCGCCGCGCCGTCGCCACGCAGCACGACGTTGTCCACCAGGGTCGCGCGGCTGCGCCAGTGGTCGAACGCGACGAGCTCGCCGATGACGGACAGCACCGCGTCGGGAAGACCGCGGTCGTCCGGCGGCGGTGCGCCGAGGCGCTCCACCTCGCGGACGACGTCGTACCCGAGGTACCCGACGAGCCCGCTCGAGAGCGGCGGGAGGTCCGCGAGCGCGGGCGCGTGGCAGCCGGCGAGCAGCGCCTCCATGGAGGCGAGGATGCCGTCGGCGAGCGGAACGGCGACCGGGAGCTCGCCACCCGAGACCGTCACCGCCCGCCCGTGCGCGGTGAGGGTAGCGACCGGCGACCTCCCGAGGAAGGAGAAGCGGCTCCACCGCTCGCCGTGCTCGACGGACTCGAGCAGGAAGCCGTCGCCGTCTCCGACGACGGAGCGGAACGCCCCGACCGGTGTTCGCGTGTCCGCGAGCAGCTCCCGCCAGACCGGGACCACCGTGTGGCGCCGCGCGAGATCGGCGAAGCGCTCGGCGCCCGGCTCGGGCGGACGCTGCATGCCCGCTAGCCCCCCTCGCCGAACGAGCGGAAGAAGCACGTCGGCGCACCCGTGTGGCACGCGCCGCGCCCGTCCTGCTCGACCTCGACGAGCACCGCGTCGCCGTCGCAGTCGTACGAGACCCTCCGCACCCACTGCCGGTCGCCGGACGTCTCACCCTTGCACCAGTACTCGCCGCGGCTCCGGCTCCAGAACCAGGTGCGACCCGACTCGAGCGTCCTGCGCAGCGCCTCGTCGTCCATGTACGCGACCATGAGCACGTCGCGCGTCGCGACCTCCTGGACGACCGCGACCACGAGCCCATCACCGGCGAACCGGATGTCGGACAGGTCCGCGGCCTGATCGACCACGGGACGAGCCCGGCTCACGCCGTCACCGGTCCCGCCGTCCTCCCGCCCGTCGCGACCCCGGGCGGGAGGACCGCCCGCGACCACGGTGGCCGGCGCTCCGGGCGAAGGGGCGTTCGACCCGGCCGGCCGGCCGATCGCGGCACTCACAGGTAGAGCCCCGTGCCGCCGCCGAGACGCTCGGTCGCGACCGCGTGGACGTCCCGCTCGCGCATGATGAAGTACTCCTCGCCCTGGACCTCCACCTCGAAGCACTCCTCAGGGTTGAACAGCACGCTGTCGCCCGGCTTCACCGTCCGCGCGCTCGGTCCGACTGCGGCGACTCGCGCCCACGAGAGGCGCTTCGCGACCTGAGCCGTCGCCGGGATGAGGATGCCCGCGCGCGACCGCCGCTCCCCCTCCGACGGCGGAACGGCCACGAGCACGCGGTCGTTGAGCATCGTGATGGGCTGCTTCGCGTCGCCGAGCGTGACCTCGCGCGACCTGCTGCCCGCGCCGTCGTCCATCGTGCTCACGGTAGTGCCTCGTCGCGACGCTCAGGCCCCCGCCGGACGCACGACCACGCCGTGCGCGGCGAGATGCGCCTTCGCGTCGCCTATCGAGTGGCGGCCGTAGTGGAAGATCGACGCGGCGAGCACCGCGTCCGCGCCCGCCGCAGCGCCCGCGACGAGGTCGTCGAGACACCCGACCCCCCCGGACGCGACGAGCGGCACGCCGGTCGCACCGTTCACGAGCGCGAGCAGCTCGAGGTCGTAGCCCTGCTCGGTGCCGTCGCGGTCCATGGACGTCACGAGGAGCTCGCCGGCGCCGAGCCGCTCGGCGACCACCGCCCACGTGAGGGCGTCGAGGCCGGTCGGGCGGCGCCCGCCGTGGCTGTACACCTCGTAGTCGCCGCCCGGACGCCTACGGACGTCGATCGCGACGACCACGCACTGGCTGCCGAACGTCGACGCGATCTCTGTGACGAGCGCGGGGCGGGCGATGGCCGCCGAGTTGACGGCGACCTTGTCCGCCCCCGCCCGCAGCAGGCCGCGGGCGTCGTCCACCGTGCGGATCCCACCGCCGACCGTGAGCGGGATGAACACCTCGTCGGCCGTCCGGCGCACGACGTCGACCATCGTGTCGCGGTCGTCGCTCGAGGCCGTGATGTCGAGGAACACCAGCTCGTCCGCTCCGTCCAGGTCGTAGCGGCGGGCGAGCTCCACGGGGTCGCCCGCGTCGCGCAGGCCGACGAAGTTCACGCCCTTCACGACGCGCCCCGCGTCCACGTCGAGACACGGCACGACCCTCACGCTGCGCACGCCGCGACCGCCTCCTCCAGGGTGAGCGAGCCGTCGAGCAGCGCGCGCCCGACGACGACCGCCTCGACGCGGCGACCCCGGGCCTCGAGCCGCGCGAGCGCCGCGAGGTGCGCCGCACCGCCGACGCCCCCGGAGGCGACGAGCGCGAGATCCGTCTGCTCGAGAAACTCGGCGTAACCCTCGAGGTCCGGACCCGAGAGCGTCCCGTCGCGCGTGATGTCGGTCACCACGACGGCCGCGACGGCCGAGCCCGCGAAGCGCGCGACGGCCTCCGCGAGGTCGACGCCGGCGCCCTCCCCCCACCCGCGCACCGCGACCTCGCGCCGCGTGCCCGCCGGGGTCGCGACCCGGCGGTGGTCGAGCCCGACGACGATCCGGCCCGGGTACCGGGCCGCGAGCGCGGCCGCGCGCTCGGGCTCCTCCACGGCGAACGTGCCGAGCACCACACGGTCGATCCCCGCCGCGAGCGCGTCCATCGCGGCGCGCTCGTCGCGGACACCTCCCCCGAACTGCACCGGAATCCCGGTCGCGGCGACGATCCGGAGCACCGTCTCGCGGTTGGCCGGCGCGCCGGCGCGCGCCGCGTCGAGGTCGACGACGTGGATCGCGTCCGCCCCTGCGTCCCGGTACGCGAGCGCCTGCTCGACGGGATCGCCGTAGACGGTCTCCGCGTCGAAGCTCCCGCGCAGCAGGCGGACGCATCGCCCGTCACGGATGTCGATGGCCGGAATGCACCGCACGCGCGTTCAGCCGAGCCTCGTCGTGCCGTCGCAGGTCGCGACGAACCGGCCGAGCAGCGCGAGGCCCGCGTGCCCGGACTTCTCCGGGTGGAACTGCGTGCCCCAGCACCGCGCACGCTCGACTGCGGCGACGACCTCTCCGCCATAGTCGCACGTCGCGACCACGCACGAGCGATCCGCGCCCTCCGGCACCGGCGCGTAGGAGTGCACGTAGTAGAACCAATCCTCGCCTTCGAGCATCGCGCCCGGCGTGCCGGGGACCGGCGACGTCCGGTTCCACTGCATCTGCGGGAGCTTGACGTCGCCGCGGAGGCGCCGGACGACGCCGCCGAGCTCACCGAGGCCGGGATCGGCGGGGCTCTCCTCCGAGCCCTCGAAGAGCAGCTGGAACCCGACGCAGACCCCGAGGAACGGGACGCCCGACGCGAGCGCCGCACGGGCGACCGCGTCGAGACCGCTCGCCCGCAGCGCGCGTGAGCTCGCGCCGAACGCGCCCACTCCGGGAAGCACGACGCCCGAGGCGCCGGTCGCGCCGTCCGGGCTGCTGACGAGCCGGGCGTCCGCACCGACCCGCTGCAGGGCCTTCTCGGCCGAGCGCAGGTTCCCGATGCCGTAGTCGAGGACGGCGATCAACGCGGGCGCGGCGACCCGCCGCGCGTCCACGGCGCGCCGCCGCCCGGAGGGCTCACAGCACGCCCTTCGTCGACGGGACACCGGCGCCCTCGACGCGGATCGCGTCCCGCACCGCGCGTGCGACCGCCTTGAACGACGCCTCCACGATGTGGTGCGAGTTGCGCCCGTATCGGAGCGCGACGTGGAGCGTGATGCCCGCGGCGGTCGCGAACGCCCGCCAGAACTCCTCGGCGAGCTGCGGCTCGAAGCCCGGCTCGCCGAGCGGGGACGCGTCGGGACCGAACGCGACGTCGTAGTGGAGGAACGGACGGCCCGACAGGTCGACGGCCACGTCGACGAGCGCCTCGTCGAGCGGCACCGCGACCGACGCGAAGCGCCGGACGCCCACCTTGTCACCGAGCGCCGCGGCGAACGCCTCGCCGAGCGTGATCCCGGTGTCCTCGACGCTGTGGTGCGCGTCGACCGCGAGGTCCCCGGTCGTGTGCACGACGAGGTCGATCCCGCCGTGGCGCGCGAGCTGGGCGAGCATGTGGTCGAAGAACGGCAGCCCCGTCGCGGCGTCCGCGGTGCCCGTGCCGTCGAGGTCGACGCGCACGAGCACGTCGCTCTCCTTCGTGACGCGGTGCCGGCTCGCCGAGCGCGGCGCGTGACCTCCGGCGCCTGCTCCGGCCGCGGCGCCCGGCACCGCCCCACCCGCGGCCGGACGCGACTCGTGTTCGGATCCCGTTTCCACGCACGAAGCTTGCCACGCGGCGCGCACCGAGCCGAGCGGGGCCGTGCGCGGGCGCGACCGCGCGGGCGGGGAGCGCGTCAGGCGAGCGCCACGGCGAGCGCGCCGAGGAACTCGTCGTTCTCCGCGCGCGTGCCCACGGTGACCCGCAGGCAGCCGTCGAGACGAGGCCACGCCGACACGTCGCGGACAAGGACGGACTGCTTGAGCAACGATCGCCAGACCTCCCGCGCGTCGCGGCCCGTGGTGCGGAACAGGATGAAGTTCGCGTCGGAGGGGTACACCTCGACGGCCATCGTCCGGAGCGCGGCGGACAGTCGCCCCCGCTCCTCGGTGAGGCGCGCCGCGCGCTCGCGAACCGCGCCGCCGTGGCGCAGCGCGAGGACGCCCGCCGCCTGCTTGACCGCGTCGAGGTGGTACGGCAGTGTCACCCGCCACATCGCGTCCACGACCTCGGCGTCCGCGATCGCGTAGCCGAGCCGTAGGGCCGCCAGGGACCAGGTCTTCGAGAACGTGCGGACGACGACGAGGTGCGGGTTGTCCGCGAGCAGCTCGGACGCGGACCACGGCGAGAACTGCGCGTACGCCTCGTCGACCACGACGATGCCCGGTGCGGCCGCGAGCACGCGCTCGACGGTGTCGCGCGGCTCGGCGCGACCCGTCGGGTTGTTCGGCGAGCAGACGAACGTGACGACCGGGTTGCTCTCGCCCGCCCTGCCCGCGGCGGTGAGCACCCGCGCGAGCTCCCGCTCGTCGATGAGCAGGTCGTCGTCGCGCTCCCCCTCGACGACGTCCGTTCCGGTGACTCGCGCGATGTGGGAATGGAGCGCGTACGTCGGCTCGAAGACCGCAGCGCACCGGCCCGGCCCCCCGTACGCGAGCAGCAGCGACTGCAGCACCTCGTTCGACCCGTTTGCGCAGTACACCTGCTCTGCGTCGACCGCGTGCTCCGCGGCGAGCGCCTCGCGCAGCGCCCGCGCGTCACGGTCGGGGTAACGGTTCAGGTCGATCGACGCGATCGCGGCCTCGAGCTCCCGGACGAACTGCGCCGGTGGCGGCTCGGGCGCCTCGTTCGTGTTCAGGCGAACTGCGACGTCGATCTGCGGCGAGTGGTACCCGGACATGAGCGCGACGTCGGCGCGCGGCGTGATCCGACGCCGGCCGGTCCGCTCGCGCCGGGGTGCGTCGCCACCCACGCCCCCGCCCGCGCTCACGGACGCCCGCGGCGGAAGCGCCCGCGCGCGCGGCTCACGGCGCGCTCCAGGTGGTCTCGCCGAGGCGGAGTCGCACGGACTCGGCGTGCGCGGGAAGCCCCTCCGCGTCGGCGATCGCCGCGACGTGGCGGGCGACGTGCTGGATGCCGCGACGGTCGACGCGCACCGCGTGGACGCGTCGGACGAAGTCCTCGACCCCGAGAGCGCTCGCGAACCGAGCGGTCGCGAAGGTCGGGAGCACGTGGCTCGGACCCGCGATGTAGTCGCCGACCGACGCCGGCGCGAGCGCGCCGACGAAGACCGCGCCGGCGTGACGCACGAGCCGGAGCAGGGACTCGGAGTTCTCGGTGAGCAGCTCGAGATGCTCGGGCGCGATCTCGTTCGCGACGCGCATCGCCTGCGCGGGACCGTCCACGAGCACGAGGTGACCGCCCGCGGCGAGCGTCGACACGGTCTCGTCGCGGCGCGGCGAGGCCTCCACGAGCTGCTCGATCGCCGCGTCGATGTCGCGCGCGACCTCCTCGGACCAGGTGACGAGCCAGGCGAGGCCGTCGGGTCCGTGCTCGGCCTGCACGATGACGTCGATCGCGGCCCAGCGTGCCGGCACGGACGAGTCCGCGACGACGACGACCTCGGACGGCCCGGCGAACGCCGCCGGCACGCCGACCACGCCGCGCACCTCCCGCTGGGCGATCGAGACCCACTTGCTCCCCGGCCCGACGATCACGTCGACCTTCGGAATCGACTCCGTGCCGTAGGCCATCGCGGCGATCGCCTGCGCGCCGCCGACGCGGTAGACCTCGTCGACGCCCGCGAGCGCGGCGGCGGCGAGGATCTCGTCGGGGAGCGATCCGTCGGGACCCGGCGGCACGCAGCACGCGATCGAGCCGACTCCGGCCACGCGGGCGGGGACGGCCGTCATGAGCACGCTCGACGGGTACTTCGCCCGGCCGCCAGGGGCGTAGACGCCCGCCCGGTCGACCGGGAGCTCGAGGTGGTCGACCGTGATGCCGTCCCGCTCGTACCGCTCGGGCAAGGGCGCGCGGTGGCGGTGGAATGACTCGATCGCGTCACGTGCGGCGACCAGCGCGTCACGCAGCTCCGGGTTCAGGCGTCCGAGCGCGGACGCGAGCTCTGCCTGCGGGACCCGCAGGTCGCCGAGATCGACGCCGTCGAATCGCTTCGTGAGCTCGCGCACCGCGGCATCGCCGCGCGCGCGCACGTCCGCGAGGATCGCCCGCACGTCGTCGACGGGCCCCTCCGCGCCGAGGTCCGGCCGTGGGAGGTCGAGCGCCCGGTCGTCCGGGACGCCACGCAGATCGAGCACCTTGAGCATCCGCCGAAGCGTAGCCAAGGCCGCGCCCGCGCCGGCTCGAACCGCGCGCGGGCGGGGTGGCTGGGCCAAGATGGCATCGTGCCCCCACCGACCGCAGAGCTCTCGTCGATCGCGACCCTGCTCGACCAGATCACCGTCCGGGTCACTGCGATGGCCGAGGCGGCCTCGTCGGCGCACGAGGACGACCTCGCGGCCGAGCTCTTCGGCGTCGAGCGCGCCCTCAGCACCGCGCAGCGGCGCGTCGAGCGCCTCGCGAGCACGCGCCGCTGACGCCCGCGGACGCGCGCCGAGGACGCCTCGGGCACGCGCCGCTGACGCCTCGGGCACGGCCCTCGTCGCTGGCGCGCGGCCCGTCGCGCGCGCTCCCGGCCGGCCCGGCGGTCGTCCACCGGCTCCGGGCGCGGGTGACGGCGCCCCGGAGGGCGCCGTCACCGGGCGGGTCGAGCGGCGGAAATGCCCGACGCCGCCGTGGAACCGACTGGCGGGAACCGGCTCCGTCCCGAGGCTACCGTCCCTCGCCCGACCTCGGCCGGCGCGCCGGGGGCGGGGGTGCGAGCGCCGCGGACGGGCAGATGTCCGCGAGCGGGCAGCGGTCGCACTTCGGCCGGCGCGCCGTGCACAGCTCGCGGCCGAGCAGGATGAGCCGGATGCTGAACGCGCCCCACTCGGGCTCCGGCAGCAGGTTGCAGAGGTCGCGCTCGACCTTCACCGGGTCGCGCTCGGTCGTGAGCCCGAGCCGCAGGCTGAGGCGGCCGACGTGGGTGTCGACGGGCAGGCCCGGCTCGCCGAAGCCGACGGAGCGGACGACGTTCGCCGTCTTGCGGCCGACGCCCGGCAGGGTGACCAGCTCCTCGAGCGCGACCGGCACCGCGCCGCCGAAGCGGTCGACGATCCCCGCGGCCATCGCGACGAGGCTCGCCGTCTTCGCGCGGAAGAACCCCGTCGAGCGCACGATCGACTCGACCTCGGCCGGGTCGGCCACCGCGAGGTCCTCGACCGCGGGGAAGCGGCCGAACAGCACGGGAGTAACGACGTTCACGCGCTCGTCTGTGCACTGCGCGGAAAGGATCGTCGCGGCGAGGAGCTCGTACGGGCTGCCGTGGCGCAGGGCGCACAGCTCGCGCGCACCGCCCGGATAGCGGGTCGCGAGCCGGGCCGCGACTTCGCGCGCCCTTCCGGCGACAGCGCGCGGTCGGGCCATGGGCGCATCGTAACGGGGCGTGCGACGCGGGCCGGGGCCGCCGCGACCGGGCGGGAGCGCGCCCGGCCGGGCGGGCGGGTGGGGGGGTGGGTGGGGGGGTGGGGGGGTGGG
>DAHUXW010000100.1 GCA_027306925.1 Acidimicrobiaceae bacterium
CTGTGGTGCAGCTCGGAGTGCACGCCGGCCTGTCAAGCCGGAGGTCGCGGGTTCAAATCCCGTCAGGTCCGCCACCCGGCTCCCGCCGGCCGCACGGGCACGCCACGAGGTCGGCCTCGGGGGCGTAGATTCGAGCGGCCGACTGGTGCCGGCGAGGTCGGGTAGCTCAGTTGGCAGAGCGCGCGCCTGAAAAGCGCGAGGTCACCGGATCGACGCCGGTCCCGACCACACAGGAAATGGCTATCTACCAGGTATTTCCCATTTGAGTTTGTCGCTCGTCCAAGTGCTCGAAACAGAGACGGTGCTCGAGGAGCTGCAAGAGGCTGAGACACAGAAGCTGATCCGCCGAGGAACTTCGCCGGAGGCTGCTGAACTCCGTGCCGTGACGCGAATCGCGAATATGCGTCATGCCTTTGACGACAGCGAGGTGCCAGAAGCCTCTTACCGGGCGCTCGAAGGGATGTTCGGGTTGCCCGACGCGGATGACGAGCACGTAGTCGCGGCAGCGGTTGTGGGCGGAGCCGGTCTTATCGTCACGGAGAACCTCAAAGACTTCCCCGCGGCTTTGCTCCCCTACGGGATGGCGGTCTCGCATCCGAACGAGTTCCTCTTCGGCTCCGTCCAAATTGACACGTCTGGCGCGGCTCGGGCCATCGGACGCCTCGCGGCTCGAAGCGGCCGTTTCGGACCGCAGATGACATTCGACGACGTGCTCGACGCTCTCCAACGTCGCTACGGCGCAGACGACTGCGTACGGATGCTTCAGATTGGGCCCCGTCTCTAGTCGCCCGGCTCGGAGCTGGGGTGTCTCGTCGAGCCGACCATGTGGCGCGTGCAACGACCTGTCTCGCCGTCGCGGGCACGTTTTCGTCGAGCTTGACCTTCACCCTTGGGTCGGATCGAGCGGACCGATCTCGTCACGAGCGAGCGCCGCTGCGTGAGCGAGCGCGGCGTGGACTACTCCTTGGGACAAGGTCGGGTACTCCTTGCGCAGTGCTTCCTCACTCATGCCATCCGCCAGGCAATCGAGCACGACGGTCACCGGAACGCGGGTGCCACGGACCACCGCCTGACCGTGCAGCACGGCGGGGTCCGACGTGATCAAGTCGAGAAGCTCCCAAGACATGCCACCATGGTCGCGCCCGAGCGGACGCACTGCTGCCGTCGGCTCGCGCCAACCGAGGACCATTTCGACGCCGGCCCGTGGCACCTCGGGCGAAGCACCGCTCGGTCCGTACCGGTCGCCGGGTGCGGCCCTCGGAAGGACGCGAAAATGACGCGCGAGGACGCGAAAAGGACGCGAATTCGTCGACACTGGGCGTTACAGAGCGGCGCCAAATAGGCCAGAGAAAGTGACTCTTACCAGGGAGAACGTCGGCCGAGCAGGACGGACGTCCGTTCGGAATTGACCCCGGATTACGCCTGAAAAGCGCGAGGCCGCCGGATCGACGCCGCTCCCGGCCACGGCGAGCTTCCGGTTCCCGGCGTTGTTGTCGCTGACGCGGGCTTGCCGGAGCGGCTGTCGCGCCGCGGCGGACCGGTCATCGGCGGTCGCGCGCGCGACGCCGTGGCGGATGGCCGTGGTCGCCGACCGTGTCCCGTGCGCACGCGGTGAGGTACCGGTCGGCCGCTCGCAGGTCGGCGACGCCCGAGGCCGCGAGCCGACGGCGAGCACCGCCGGTCGCACGGACCCGCTGGCGCACGAGCGTGCCGGACACGGGCCGAGCGCGGGTCCGGCCGCGCCCGCGCGAGGATCGCGCGATGCGGCAGCCTCCCGCCCGAAGAGCGCGATGGGCGGCTACGGCGCTCGCATCGGAGTCCCGGCGCGGCGCAGGTCGGCGCGCCCCGTGACGGACGGGCTCGCGGCGGTCCTCGCCGGACTCACCGTCCGCCGGCGGCCCGGGAGCTGGTGCGTCGTCACCGGACCCGCGCCACCGGCCGGCGCGACCGTCGTTGCGAGCGTCGTCGAGGACGAGGGGACGACGTCGGTCATCCGGCTCGAGGACGCGCGGCGAGCCGGGATCCCGGTCGATTTCGTCGCCGCGTGGCTCACCGTGGAGGTCGTCACCGGGCTCGAGCTCGTCGGGCTCACGGCCGCGATCGCCCACGCCCTCGCCGTCGAGGGCATCGCGTGCAACGTGCTCGCCGGCTACTACCACGACCACCTCCTCGTGCCGGTCGACGAAGCCGACCGCGCGCTCGCCGCGCTCGCCGCGCTGCGCGAGGCGCATCCGGGCTGAGGCGCTCGGCGGCTGAGACCGTCCGCGGCGGTGCTCCGCCGACGCACGGGCCGCACCGCGCGGAGCACGCTCCTGGCGGCCACGTGTCCGGGCTGCAAGGCTCGGGGCGACCGAGCGACGAGGGAGGTCCGCCATGTCGGTGCGGCGCGACGCGTACGACGACGCGCTCGCTCGCGCGCACGAGCACGCGAAGGCGTGGCTCGACACGGTCGGCACGCGCCGCGTCGGTCCGAGAGAGCCCGCCGACGTCCTTCGCGAGGGTTTCGCCGTCGCGCTCCCCGAGGGACCGACCGCGGCGTCGGACGTCGTGGACCTCCTCGCCGAGCTCGCCGAGCCCGGTCTCATGGCGATCGGGTCGGGGCGCTTCTTCGGCTGGGTCATGGGCGGCACCCTGCCCGCGGCGCTCGCGGCGGACTGGCTCGTGAGCGCGTGGGACCAGAACGCGGCGATGCGCTACGCGACTCCGGCATGCGTAGCGGCGGAGGAGGCCGCGGCCGCCTGGCTCCTCGACCTGCTCGGCCTCCCCGCAGCTTCCGGCGTCGGCTTCGTCACGGGATGCACGATGGCGAGCTTCGCCTGCCTCGCAGCCGCGCGGACCGCCGTGCTCGCCCGGGTCGGGTGCGACGTCGCGCGCGACGGCCTGGCCGGCGGCCCGGCCGTGCGGGTCCTCGTCGGCGCAGAGCGGCACGACTCGATCGACCTCGCGCTCCGCTATCTCGGCCTCGGCGCGCCGACCGCGGTCGAGGCGGACTCCCAGGGAAGGATCCGGGTCGACGCGCTCGAGGGCGCGCTGTCGGGCACCGACGGGCCGACCATCGTCTGCCTCCAGGCGGGGAACCTCCACTCGGGCGCGTTCGACCCGATGTCGGAGGCGATCGAGGTCGCGCACGCAAACGGCGCATGGGTCCACGTCGACGGGGCGTTCGGGCTGTGGGCCGCAGCAGCCCCGGCCCTTCGCGAGCTGACTGTCGGCCTAGCGGGCGCGGACTCCTGGGCCACCGACGCCCACAAGACGCTGAACGTCCCATACGACTGCGGCATAGCGATCGTCGCCGACCCGGCGACGATGCGCGGTTCGCTCGGTGTGCACACGAGCTACGTGATCGCGGACGACACCGGGGCGGGCGACCCGATCGACCGGGTGCCGGAGCTCTCACGGCGTGCTCGCGGCGTCCCCGTGTGGGCCGCGCTACGGTCGCTCGGTCGCAGCGGGACGGCCGAGCTCGTCGACCGACTCGTGCGCCACGCGCGCTCGCTCGCAACGGAGCTCGAGCGCGTCGAGGGCGTCACCGTGTTGAACGACGTCGTCTACACCCAGGTGTGCGTCGCGTTCGAGGACGACGAGACGACCCGAGCGGTGACCGAGCGCGTGATCGCAGACGGGACCGCGTGGATGTCGGGATCCCGTTGGCAGGGGCGCCAGGTGCTCCGCATCTCCGTGAGCAACTGGTCGACCGACGAGCGCGACGTACGTCGCTCGGTCGACGCGGTCGCCCGAGCGCTTGCCGAGGTGCGCGGCTGACCGTGCGGCGGGCCCGGTAGCACCCGGACGATGACGCACCCGGGCACGACGGGAGCGACCGCGCTCGTCGTCGCGGACGCCCAACCCAACATGCTCGTCGGTGCCGGAGCCGCGCCCGAGGCGGCCGAGCTCCGCGGCGTGCTCGGCGAGCGGGTCGTGAACAAGTCGGTCTCCGACACCTTCGCGGCGAACCCGCCCCTCGCGGCCGAGCTGTGGTCTGCCGGCGTGCGCCGTCTCGTGGTCGTCGGCCTCCAGAGCGAGCACTGCGTCCGCGCGACGAGCCTCGGCGCGCTCGACGCGGGCTTCGCGGTCCTCCTCCCGAGCTAGGAGCACGCGTCCTACGGCGACGGCGCCGCCGGGGCGAGGGCGATCTCGGACGCGGCCGAGCAGGAGCTCGCGGCCGCGGGTGTCTCGATCGTGCACGCCGCGAAGGTCGCGTTCGGACCGGCCTCGCACGTGGCGGACCGCCGCGGCTAGACATCGACCGGGCCGGCGCGACGGGACGTCGCGGCCGTGCCGCGGCTAGGGGCGCCGGGGCGGGAGCGGGGGATGGCACTGCGAGAGACATTCGACGTCGTGGTCGCCGGCGCCGGCCACAACAGCCTGATCGCCGCCGCGTACCTCGCGCGGGCGGGCCTGCGCTGCCTCGTGCTCGACGCCCGGCCGGTCGTCGGCGGCGACACCGCGACCGAGGAGCTCACGCTCCCGGGCTTCCTACACGACAGCTGTTCGACCGCGCACAACCTCATCCAGACCTCGCCGACGCTCCGCGACGACGAGCTCGGGCTCTTCGAGCTCGGGCTCGAGTACCTCTACCCGGACCCCGTCGCGCACGTGCCGTTCCCGGACGGCACCTCGATCACGCAGTGGCGCGACATCGACCGGACGTGCGACGAGCTCGCGCGCTTCTCGGTCCGCGACGCCGCCGCCTACCGGCGGCTGATCGACGAGTACGCCGCGATCGCCCCGGTCGTCGGCGCGTACCGCTACACGCCGATCGGGTGGGGCCCGTCGCTCGGCGACGCCCTGCTCGCGCGAGACGGCGGGGCGCGTTGGGTGCGGCGCGCGGCCGGCAGCGCCTGGGAGGCCATCGCCGCGACGTTCGAGGAGGAGCACGTGCGCGCCTTCATGGCGTGGATGGCGTTCATGACGATCCAGCCGCTCGAGCAGCCGGGGACGGGCCTCAACGCGTACTCGCTCGTATTCGGTCGCCAGCGGCACAGCTGGGTCGTGCCGCGCGGCGGCTCCGGGGCGCTCCCCGCCGCGCTCGCCCGCGTGATCGAGGCGGGCGGCGGGCAGCTCCGCACCGGCGAGCGGGTCACCGGGCTGTGCATCGAGCACGGGCGGTGCGTCGGGGTGGAGACCGAGCTGGGTGACCGCTACGACGCGACGCGCGCCGTGCTCTCGACGATCCACGTGAAGCACCTCCTCGAGATGGCGCCCGCCGCCTCTTGGGACGACGGCTTCCGGTACGCGATCGACTCGTGGCAGCCCGGGATCGCGATGTTCGTCACGCACTATGCGCTGCGCGGGCCGCTCGAGTACCCGGGTGACGCCGGTCCGGTGCGCCCACTCGCGTCCGGCACGCCCGTGTCCTCACTTCGCATGCGCGACCTCGAGGTCGACGTGCGGCGCGGCCGGGTCGCGCTCGACGACCCGCCGCTGCTCGTGCTCTGCCCGACCGCGCTCGACGCGAGCCGGGCGCCGGCGGGGGCGCACACGCTGAAGGTCGTCGGCTTCCATCCCTACGACATCGAGGGCGGGGCCCGGCGCTGGGACGAGATCGCGGACGAGGTCTCCGACGCGCACCTCGCCCATCTCCGACGGTACGCGCCGGGCCTCACCGACGAGACGATCCTCGCGAGGAGCGTCCACAGCCCGATCGACCTCGAGCGGGCGAACGCGCACAACTGGCACGGGTCGTGCCACGGCGGCGACTCGGGTCCCGCGCAGTCCGGGGCGCTCCGGCCGGCTGCGGGCTGGGCGACGCACCGGATGCCGATCGACGGCCTCTACCAGACGGGCTCGACGACCCATCCCGGAGGCTCGGTCTCCGGCGCGCCGGGGCGGAACGCCGCGATGGTCATGCTCGCGGACTTCGGGCTCGACCTCGGCGAGGTCGTCGCGCGCTGACGCGCGCGGCCGGGCGCGGGACCGAGAAGCGCCCGTCGGGGTCCGGTCGCGCGAGGGCGCGACCGGAGGGCCGGCGCCCGGGGCGCTCGGACGTCGGGAGCCCGTCGAGCCACGCGAGCGCGTGCTCGTAGCCGATCTCGAGCAGCCGGTGGGTGTGGCGAAGGCCGGCCATCGGGGCGCGCACCCGCGGCGCGGGGATCACGTGGAGCTGCGCGGACAGGGCCGTGCGCGTCCCGTCGAGCCCGTCGCGCACGGACGCGACCTGGCCCGGCATCGTCGGGAGCACGAAGAGGCGGGTCGCACCGAGCGCGAGGGCCTGGCGCACCGGCACGTCCGCGGCGAGGCTCCCGTCGACGAGCACCGTGCCACCGTGCGCGACGGGCGGGAGGAGCCGGGGCACCGCGCTGCTCGCGAGCAGCGCGGTCACGACGTCGCCGGACTCGAGCACGACCGCCCGGCGCGAGCCGCGTTCGGTCGCGACGACCGCGAGCGGTATCGGCGCCTCCTCGAGGCGCTCGAAGCCCACGAAGGACTCGAGCACCGATCGCAGGCCGGACGAGTCGAAGAGGTGACCGCCGCGCCGGACGAGCCCGCGCAGCGCCGTTGGGGCGTCGAGGCGCAAGATGTCGCTCCGCCGGAGCGAGCGCCAGAATCGGGCGATCTCGGCGATGCCGTCGAGATCCGCGCGACTCGACAGGAAGGCGCCGTTGATCGCGCCGACGGACGTCCCGACGATCAGCCCCGGGCGGATGTCGCGCTCGACGAGCGCGTAGGCCATGCCGACCTGCAGCGCGCCGAGGTTCCCCCCGCCGCCGAGGACGAACGCCGGGCAGTCCGCGTCGCCCGTCGGGCCGCCGGGCTCGCGCGCGCCCGCCGGCCCCGCGCGCTCCGACGTCGTCATCGACCCGGCCCCCGTCCACGTCCGACAGATCACCTCATTGCGCGCGCAACATATCAGGGGCGCGAAGCTCTGTCGAGCGGCTCCGCGCGCGAAGTGCGGCCGCGCCGGCGAGCGCGACCCCGAGGACGGCCGCCGTGGCGAGCTGAGCGGCGCCGAACGCGCGACGCGCGCCGACATGGCCGAACAGCGCGCCCGCCGCGATCGGGCAGGCCACCGCGGTCGCGGCCCACGCGAGGTTCAACAGGCCGGTCGCGACGCCGACGCCGGCCCCGGCGCCCACGCGCCGCGACTCCGCCGCGGCGAGCGGGTAGGCCACGCTCCAGAGCACGGCTCGGCTCGCGGTCACCGCGCACAGCGTCGCGACGACCGCCGCGACCGCCGTGCTCGCGGCCGCGACCGTCAGTATCGCGACGAGCACGCCCATCGCGACGAACGCCGTGCGCGCGCGGACCACCCGGCGGCCCGCTGTCGAGACCGCCGCGCTCGCTGCGACGAACACGACACCCGAGAGCGCGAACACGAGACCGATCCCACCGGTGGAGATGCGCGCGCGGTGGAGCTCGAGCGGGACGAGCAGGCTCGAGACGCTCGCCGCGACGCCGGCGGCGACGACCGCCGCGACGGTTCCGGGCCGACCGAGCAGCGCGGCGAGCTGAGCTCCCGTGCGGACGGCGGCGCGACGCACGGCCGGCCGCGAGCCGGGCGCCGCGGTCAGTGCCAACGTGACCGTCGCGAGCGCGACCCCGGTGACGACAAAGGGCGTGGCGAGGCCCCACCTGGCCGCGAGGAAGCCGGTGAGCGCGGGTCCGGCGACGCCACCGACCCCCGAGGCCGCGACGGCGCCGCCGAGCGCGCTCGGCCCCGCGGCGACCTCGTCGAGCCAGGCGAGCCCGGCGGTCCACGCGATTCCGTAGCCGAAGCCGAAGCCGAGCCGGGACGCGAGCAGCGCGCCGTACGAAGGCGCGAGACCCTGTGTGCACGCCGCGACCGCCATCAGCCAACCGGCGAGGAGCGTGAGCCGCCGCGCGCCGAGGCGGTCCGTGAGGCGCCCTGCGGGGAGCGCGACGCAGAAGGTCGCGAGCGCGGTCATCGACAGCAGCAGGCCGGTGCCGGTGCCGGAGAGGTGGAACCGGCGCGTGTACGAAGGGAGCACGGGAGCGATGCCCACCTGCAGGCTCGAGCTCACGAGGACGACCGCGTAGACGAGCGCCGCGACACGCCGGCCCGGTCCGGCGGCGGGCGCGATCGCTCGTGCGGGGTCGACGCCGTCCGATGTGCCCACCGCCACCACCTCGAGCCGACCGCTCTGCGCAGCCGACCGCTCTGCGCAGCCGACCGCTCTGCGCAGCCGCGCCGACCACCGGCACGCGGCGCGCGCCTGCGGCGCTGCGGACCGATCGTAACGTGAAGGATTTCGAGATATCGTCGAGCTATGTCTCCGGAACGATCGATTTTTTCGATCACAGGAGACGTCACCCTCACGGAGCTCCACGCGCTCGTCGCGGTCGCCGACCTCGGGACGTTCCGCGGTGCGGCGCTCGAGCTCGGCTACACGCAGTCGGCGCTGTCGCACCAGGTCGCGAACCTCGAGCGCAAGCTCGGCCACGAGCTGTTCAGCCGGCCCGGGGGCCGGGGCGCCGTGAAGCTCACGGTCGCCGGGCACGCCGCGTACCGCCGCGCGCGGCGCGCGATCGGCGAGGCCGACGCGATCCGGGCGGAGATCGAGGCCGCGGAGCGGGGCAGCCGGACGCGGGTCCGCATCGGGGTCTCCCAGACGACCGCGTCGGAGATCATGCCCGCGGCGCTGCGCGAGTTCCGGGAGCTCCACGCGGGTGTCGAGGTCGTCCTCTCGGCGATCGACACGGACGAGCAGGTGATCTCTGAGCTGAGCCGCGGCGGGCTCGAGCTCGGGTTCGTCCACGACCTCACGCCCGACGACCGGGTCGAGATGACTGCGATCACCGAGGATCCCTGGGTCGTGCTCACGCGGCGCGACAGCGAGGTCGCCGCGCTCTCCCGGCTCAGCTTCGACGACCTCGACGGCCTCGAGGTCGTCGCGTGGACGCGACGCTGGCGCGGCCAGATCGCGCTCGAGGAGGCGTGGGCGAGGCGCGGGATCGCGCCGCGCATCGTCTACCGGACGGACGACAACCTCGCGCTCCAGCGGCTCGTCGCCGCGGGGCTCGGCCACGCGTGCGTCGGGTGGCTGAGCGCCCGGCGCGCGATCGACCCGGCGCTCACGTGGCTCGTGCCCACCGAGCACGTGGCCCCCCGCCCGGTCGTGCTCTGCCACGCGCGCCGTCGGGAGCTCACCGCGACGCTCGCCGCCCTCGCCGCGGCGATCCGCGACCAGGCGCCCCGGCCCGAGCGGTGAGCGCGTTCGGCCGCACGGACGCGACCTGCGAGCGACGCGACCCGAGCCCTGCCGGGCTCCCGTCCGGTTGCGTCCGCGCCGCGGCCCGCCTCACGCCCTTTCCGGGTCGTACGCGCGTCCGCCGGCGTCGATCCAGCGCGCGCCGACCGGCGGCGTCCAGCGCTCCATGGCGTCGAGGAGGGGATCCGGGTGCGCGTCCGTGAGGACGATCCCGCGGTGCTCGTCGCGCAGGAACCGCTCGTCGACCGCGTGGTCGAGGAAGCCGAGGAGCCGGTCGTAGTAGCCGAGGACGTTCAGCAGGCCCGTCGGCTTCGCGTGCAGGCCCAGCTTCGACCAGGTCGTGACCTCGGCGAACTCCTCGAGGGTCCCGATCCCACCCGGCGGCGCGACGAAGCCGTCGGACAGCTCGGCCATGAGCGCCTTGCGCTCGTGCATCGAGCCGACGACGTGCAGCTCGCTCAGGCCCGGGTGCGCGAGCTCCGCGTCGAGCAGCTGTCGCGGGATCACCCCCACGACCTCCCCGCCGGCGGCGAGCGCCGCGTCGGCGAGCATGCCCATCATCCCGACGCGTGCGCCTCCGTAGACGACGCGCACCTCGCGCGCGACGAGCGCGAGCGCGAGCGCGACCGCTCCGTCCGCGTACTCGGGGCGCCGGCCCGGGTTGGACCCGCAGAAGACAGCGACCGATCGCACGGCGCAGATCATCGCTCGCCGGGGCTCGTGCGCGTGCGCACGCCCGGCGAGCCGCGCGTCACGAGGCCGGCGCGCTCGCCTGCGCGACGACGGGTCCGACCGGTGCGACGACGGGCTCGGGGTGCACGACCGAGCGTCCCCACTCGACCGCGCGCCCGCCGCGCCGCATCACCCTCGTGAAGCCGACTATCGACCAGACGATCGCCGCGGTCGTGAGCCCCCAGCTCACCGCCGTCCGCTCGAGGACGAAGGCGCCGACCGAGCTCGTGAGGAGCAGCCAGAGCACCAAGCCGGCGTTCGCGAGGAGCGCGAAGGCCCAGACCAGCGATATCCGGACGAAGAAGCGGTGCACGATCGGCTGGTCGAGCACCGTCGCGTCGATCGGGCAGAAGTCGTGCGCGAAGCGCTGGGTGAACGGGCGACGCAGCGCCGCCGACACGACGAGGAGCGCCGAGGCGCCGACGGTCGTGGCGAGCGGCTGGATGAAGTAGACGAACGCGCTCCCCGTCGCGAACGCGACGGCCGTGCGGGCGGTGAGGAGCACGGTGCCGAGGAGCAGGAGGCTCGAGACACGCTCGCGGCGGCGGACTCGCCGAGCGAGCGCGAGGTACGACCAGCAGAGGGCCGCGATCAGCGCCACACGAAAGCCGGCAAGCACGAGCGCGCCGTAGAAGAGCGCCATCGGCGCGACGACGCCCTCGGCGACGATCGGGATCGCGTGGCGCACGGCCTCGCGCGGCCGAGGCATGTGCACGGTCGTGTCGTCGCAGTGGATCGAGAACGCGGCTGGAGACGCGCCACGCGACCTGCAGTCGGCGCTCGGCATGGCCGGTCGTCCCTCTGTCCGTGATCGGACGCCCACCCGGGCTGCGGCGGTAACAGAGCAGCGGAGGTCCGTCTCCGCGCTGGCGACAGTCTACGGGGCCGGAGGCCCGATCCGCGCGCGCGGCCTCCGTGGGAGCCGATCAGCGCGGCAGCACGACACCGGTGAGCCCCGCGCAAGCCGCGAGCAGGCCCTCTTGGACGTCCGACTCGTAGGCGGTGTCGTTCGCGCGGCGCTCGCGGCGGCCCTTGAAGTAGCGGCCGGTGACGTCCGCCGCGGCCTCGTCGCTCGTCGCGAGCCACACCTGGGTGTCGGCCCCTTCCGCGAGCCCCCCGGGCGCCGCGGGCCCGCCCATGCGCGTCCGTATCCATCCGGGATCGACCGCGTTCGAGCGCACGCGGGGCCACAGGCGCGCGATCGCGAACGCGAGCACCACGTCGCAGAGCTTCGAGTCGCTGTAGGCCTGGAGGCCGTCGAAGCGGCCGCGCTCGTGCTGCAGGTCGGCGAAGTCGACCCGACCCTCCGCCTCGAGCCCGGAGGTCAGGTAGACGAGGCGCGACGGACGCGCCATGAGCGCGGTGAGCAGGTACGGCGCGACGACGTTCACCTGGAAGATGAGGTCGAGGCCGTCGGCGGTCCTCGTGCGCTCCTCCCCACGTCCGCCCACGCCCGCGTTGTGGACGACCGCGTCGAACGGCCCGCTCGCGTCGGCCGCCGCGGCGAGCTCACGCGTCTCGGCCATCGACGCGAGGTCGCCGATGACCACGGCCGCGGCGTCGGGCACGGCCCCGACCGCGTGGGCGGCCCGCTCCTCGCTCCGCGCGTGGAGCACGACCCGGTGGCCGAGCGCAGCGAGGTCCGACGCGGTCCGCCGGCCGATCCCGTCGGTCGATCCCGTCACGAGCACCGTCGCCATCGATCCCCCCAACCTGCGCACGAACGGTGCACACCGTACCGGGCGGGGCGCCGCGGGGCCGCCGTAGGCGCGCGGATGCACGCGTCGCACGGGGCGCGCCTGCGATGATTGTCGGCCGTGTCCGCGATCCCGGCCGAGCTGGCCGACGCTGCGCGCCTCGAGCGCACCCGACGGGTCGCCTCGGTGCTCGTCTTCGTCGCCGGCGCGGCGAACCTCGCATCGGCCGCGACACCGCCGATGCGCGCGGGGCTGCACCTCGTGCTCGAGCTCGAGCCGCTCGTCGTGTCGCAGACCGCCGCCGCGCTCGTCGCGCTCGCCGCGCTGGTCCTGCTCTCGCTCGCGCGCGGCGTGCGCAGGGGCCAGCGCCAGGCATGGCTCGTGTCGAGCGCGCTGCTCGGCGGGTCGGCGCTTCTCCACCTCGTGAAGGGCGTGGAGCTCGCGGACTCGTCGCTCTGTCTCGGCGTGCTCCTCTGGCTCGTCGCGCACCGTCGCTCGTTCACGACCGCGGTCGACCGGCCGTCGCGGGCCCTCGCGCTGCGCGGGCTGCTCGCGGGCGTCGCGCTCACGACCGCGCTCGCGACCGCCGCGGTCGAGGTCTCGCTGCTGTTCGACCCCGACATCAACCCGATCCCGCCCCAGCGGGCATTCGCGGCCGTCGCCGAGCGGCTCGCGGGGTTCCGCACGATCCCCCTGCCCGCACGCCTCGACGACTTCCTCTCGCCCAGCCTGCTCGCGGCCGGCCTCGGCCTCGCGTGCGTCGCGCTCGTCCTCGTCTCGCGTCCGGTCGTCGACCGCCGGCGGCGGGCCGGGAACGGCTCGAGGACCCGGGCGCGCGACCTCGTCCGCCGCCACGGCGCCGGGACCCTCGACTACTTCGCGCTCCGCGACGACAAGCAGCACTTCTTCGACGGCGAGACGCTCGTGACCTACGCGGTCTACGGCGGCGTGTGCCTCGTCTCCCCGGACCCGATCGGACCCGGGGCCGAGCGCGCCCGGGCCTGGGACCGGTTCTGCCGATTCGCGGACTCGCGCGGCTGGTGCGTCGCCGTGCTCGGCGCGGGAGACGAGTGGCTCGAGACCTACCGGACCGCTGGCATGCGCGACATCTACGTCGGCGACGAGGCGATCGTCGACCTGTCGACCTTCGAGCTCGACGGCGGCAGGAGCAAGGGGCTCCGCCAGGCGGTGAACCGAATCGCGCGCAACGGCTACACGGTCACGTTCCACGACCCCGGCCGGTGCGACCCGGAGGTCTCGGCGGCGCTGCGCGAGGTCATGACGAAGAGCCGCCGCGGTGGGCGGGAGCGCGGCTTCTCGATGACGCTCGGCCGCCTGTTCGACCCCGAGGACGTGGACCTGCTGATCGCGGTCGCGCACGCTCCCGACGGGCGGCCGGTCGCGTTCTGCCAGTACGTGCCCGCTCCGGGGATCGACGGCTACTCGCTCGACCTCATGCGCCGGGACGACGGGGAGCACCCGAACGGGCTGCTCGACTTCGTCATCGTCTCGACGATCGCCCACCTGCGCGCCCGGGGCATGCGCGCCCTCGGGCTGAACTTCGCGACGATGCGGGCGGTCCTCGCCGGCGAAGGCGAGGACTGCGTGCGGCTCCGCCTCACTCGGTGGGCCGTCCGCCGGATGTCCGGCTCGATGCAGATCGAGTCGCTCTGGCGGTTCAACGCGAAGTACCACCCGCGCTGGCTCGGCCGCCACGTCGTCTATCGGGCCCCCGAGCACCTTCCCGCGGTCGCCGTCGCGATCGCGAGGGCGGAGTCCTTCTGGGAGCTCCCGGTCGTCGGGCGCTTCCTCGCAGGTGAGCGCTCCCGCGAACGACCGGCGCGGGGTCTCGAGCGGGACATGCGGCCGGGACGTCGGGACGTGCGGCCAAGACGGCGTGCCGCGCACCGCCGCCTCGGCTCCGGTGTGCGGCACGCCGCGACGGACGGCGCAGCGCGGGCCGGATCCGTCCCCCGGCTACCGTGACCCGGATGGCTCGCCGGGGCGCGCACCGCAGGACCGTCGTGCGAGAGGCGCGTCTCCGCCGGATCGTCGTCGCGGTCGCCGGGCTCGCGGTCGTCGTCGGCGGGAGCGTCGTGTTCGCCGTGACCCGGAGCCCGAAGCCCGCCGCGCACCCGGCCACGACGACAACGTCGACCTCGACGTCGACGACCTCCGCGCCGTCCGCCCGGTGCCCGCTCACCGACCTCCCCGCCCCCCACGGCGTGCCGAACCGCCCGGCGCTCGCGGTGAAGGTCGGCAACGAGCCCGAAGGCGCACGACCGCAGAGCGGTCTCAACGAGGCAGACGTCGTCTACGACACCCCGGCCGAGGGATTCGTCATGCGGTACATCGCGGTGTTCCAGTGCGAGGGCGCTTCGATGATCGGCCCGACACGGTCACTTCGCTGGGTCGACTGGCACATCATGGCCGAGTACGGGCACCCGATCCTCGCGTTCGCGGGCGGGATCAACCCCGACGTCGACACCGTCATGGCGCTCGGCTGGCTGCACCCGGCGAACCTGCTCGAGGGCGCGCAGGCCGCGGCGGTCCGCACCTCGGACCGGCTACCGCCGGACAACCTCTACACGAGCACGTCCGCGCTGTACTCGATGTTCCGCACGGCGACGGGGGCGCCACGCCCGGTCTTCACGTTCTCGAGCGCGCGACCGCGCGACGCGACGCCCGCGAAGTCGATCGAGATCTACTTCTCCTACGGCACCGACGTCCTGTGGAAGTGGGACGCGACGTCCCGCTCGTGGCTGCACACGTACGCGGGCACACCGGACGTCGACGCGCTCACCGGGCGGCCGGTCACCGCGGCGAATGTCGTCGTCGAGGTCGTCCACTACACCTACGGGCCCTACGTCGAGAGCCCCGGCAGCACCGGCGACGTCGAGAGCGAGACCGTCGGGAGCGGCACGGGGTACGTGCTGCGCGACGGCGTGGCGGTGAAGGTCACGTGGCACCGGCCGGCACCGTCGGACCCGACGACCTACACCGACTCAGCCGGGCACCTTGTCGCGCTCACCCCGGGACGCACGTGGGTCGAGATCGTCCCGTTCGGCACGAAGATCGCGCTCACGCCCTGATCGCGCGCGCCGCGGGCCGCCACCGGCGACCGTCCACGGTCGCGGCGCCCGCCATCGGGCGCGCCCCTCGCAGCGGGCTGCGGCCTCAGGCCGCCCGGCCGGCTCCCGGCGCCTTCCCGGGAGCGTCGTGCGCGGCCGAGAGCTCCGCGGCGATCGCGTCGAGCACGCTCCACGCGCCGTCGAAGTAGCGCTCGGCGCTCACGAGGAGCCGGGGCGCGTGCCGCGCGGGGCGCAGCCCGACCTCGCCGAAGTGCGAGCTGTACGGGTTGAGATCGACCTCGACGCGGAGCTTGCCGGGAAGGATGCCGGGGAAGCTGAGCACGCCGGAGAAGCTCCGGTACTGAGCGTCGTCGACGAAGATCGGTTCGAGGATCGTGAGCGTCACCCCACCGGCGCCGGTGACCGTCGCGGGGAGCTGCGCGGCGGGCAGCTCGGACGCCGCGACGTCGACCCTGCGGGACACGTACCAGCTGATGCCGCGCTCGGTTCCGTACTCGTCCTCGGTGATCGCCACGACCGCCCTCCTACCTGCCGCCCGATGGCTCGCCCACCGGGGTCTTCTCCTACCTAGTATCGGCACGCAGGGAACATCTGTCCAACAGTTCCTATCTATATGTGACATCGTTCTGTCAGATATCATCTCGCCGGACACGGTGCACCACCGAGCGTGCCCGCACGGCCGCCCGACGCCCCGACCGCGCGCGATGGCCCCGACCGGGAGGCGCGCTGCGCCGGCCTCGACGGGCGGGTTCGGGAGCCCGCCCACGCGCGACCCTGGGCTCGCGGCGATCTGCCGCCGCGGAAGCGTCAGCGGTGCGCGGCAGCGAGCGCGGCGGAGCCCGGCACCCGGGTCGGGTACTCCCCGGTCAGGCACGCCGAGCAGAAGCCCTCGCCGCCGGCGCCGATGGCCGCGACGAGCCCTTCGAGGGACAAGTACGCGACCGAGTCGGCTCCGAGATGGGCGGTGATCTCGCCCACCGTCATGTTCGCAGCGATGAGCTCGCGGCGGTCGGGGGTTGCGATCCCGTAGAAGCAGGGCCAGCGAAACGGCGGCGACGAGATCCTGAGGTGGACCTCGCGCGCGCCCGCCTCGCGCAGCATCCGCACCATCTGGCGGGTCGTCGTGCCGCGCACGATCGAGTCGTCGACGACGACGAGACGCCTTCCGGACACGCTCTCGCGCAGCGGGTTGAGCTTGCGGCGCACGCCGTCGACGCGCGCCTGGTGGGTGGGCGCGATGAACGTGCGGCCGATGTAGCGGTTCTTCACGAGCCCCTGGCCGAACGGGAGACCGCTTCGCGCCGCGAAGCCCTCCGCGGCGGGAACGCCGGAGTCCGGGACGCCGATGACGAGATCCGCGTCGACCGGCGCCTCGAGCGCGAGCTGCTCGCCCATCCGGTGCCGGGCCGCGTGGACCTCGTGACCCAACAGTCGCGAGTCGGGCCGGGCGAAGTAGACGAACTCGAAGATGCACAGCTTCGGGTCGACGCGCTCGGCGGGGAACGGGCGGAACGAACGAGGCCCGCCCGCGTCGATCACGACCATCTCCCCGGGCTCGATCTCCCGGACGAGGTGGGCGCCGACGATGTCGAGCGCCGGCGTCTCGGACGCGATCACCCAGCCACCCTCGGGCGCCCCGGGCACCGGGTCGAGCCGCCCGAGGCACAGCGGCCGGAAGCCGTTCGGGTCCCGCACCCCCACGAGATGGGTCGCGTCGAGCAGGCCGAAGGCGAACGCGCCCTCGAGGTCCGGGAGCACCTCGAGCAGCGCCTGCTCGAGGTCGGGATCGGCACCGTCTCCGACGTGGTCGACGGTCGGGAACGCCCGCGAGACGAGCTCACCGACGAGCTCGCTGTCCGAGGTGACGATCCCGGGCAGCATGCCGGCGGACTCCGCGAGCGCCTCGACGTTCGTCAAGTTGCCGTTGTGGCCGAGCGCGAATCCCGCGTTGCCGACGGACCGGTAGACGGGCTGCGCGTTCTGCCAGGTGCTCGGGCCCGTCGTCGAGTACCGCACGTGACCGAGCGCGACGTGACCCTGGAGCGACGCGAGCGTCCGCGCGTCGAACACGGACGTGACGAGGCCCATGTCCTTCACGACCGTCACGGTGTCGCCGTCGCTCACCGCCATGCCCGCGGACTCCTGTCCACGGTGCTGGAGCGCGAACAGGCCGTCGAAGACGAGGTGGGGCACGTCGAAACCGGGCGCGTAGACGCCGAACACGCCGCAGGCTTCCTTCACCTGTCCCATTCTGCCATCGCCGGCCCGGTCGTCGTACGTTCCCGCGGAGCATGCCCGATACCCTGGGGCGCGTGATCGACCTCCACAGCCACTCGACCTTCTCGGACGGCTCGGAGAGTCCCGAGCGCGTCGTCGAGCTCGCGGCATCGGCCGGATGCACGGCCGTGGCGCTCACGGACCATGACGGCACGGGCGGGCTCGAGCGGGCGACCGCGCGGGCTCGACAGCTCGGGATACATCTCATATCGGGATGCGAGGTGTCGTGCGCGTACTCACCCGGGACGATGCACGTGCTCTGCTACCACGTCCCCGCGTCGGGGGGTCCGCTCCAGGAGGAGCTCGCCAGGTTGCGCAACGACCGCGAACGGCGCAACGAGACAATGGCACGCAAGCTCGCGGACCTCGGCCTGCCCGTCACCTACGAGGAGGTGGTCGCCGAGGCCGGCGGCGTCGGGGTCGGCCGCCCGCACTTCGCGGCCGTGCTCGTGCGTAAGGGCGTCGTCTCGTCCGTGCAGGAGGCCTTCGACTCCTACCTCGCGAAGGGCACGCCGGGCTACGTGAGCAAGGCGCGAATCGAGGTCGAGACCGTCGTCGACCTCGCGCGCCGGTCGGGCGGCGTGGCGGTGCTCGCGCACCCGCTCTCCCTCGGGCTCGAGCGTCAGAGCCTGGCCGCCGAGCTCCAGCGCCTCGCGGAGCTCGGCCTCGCCGGCGTCGAGTGCTACTACGGCCGCTACGACCCGGAGACGCGGGCCGAGCTCGCCGCGCTCGCGTCCCGCCTCGGACTCGTCGCGACGGGCGGCTCCGACTTCCACGGAACCTACAAGCCGGACCTCTCCATGGGCACGGGGACCGGCGACCTCACGGTCCCCGACACGGCCGTCGAGGAGCTCGCGGCACGCCGGCCTCCGGCCGACCCGGGTTGACGCGGGCGCGCGGCAGCGCGCGTTAGTTGAGAGAGCTGCTCCCCGAACGGGGCCGCTTGTAGGATCGGAGCGGCGGTGCCGGCCGGCCTCGGGGAGGCGTGCGGATGGGCGACGAGTTGAGAGACGGCGACTCGCAGGACGACCTGCTCCGCCGGCTCGTCGACCCTCGCTTCCTCGACCGGTACTCGATGCTCGATACCGCACGGCGCACGGGGGTCGAGCGAGTTGCGTCCGCTACCGTCGCCGGGTCGAGGGAGGAGCCAGCGGGCCGGCGGACGAGCGCGTCGCGCATACGAAAGGCGAAGCCGGATGCTGTCGCGGAGGCGGAGCCGGAGGCTGTCGCGGAGCCGAAGGCGGAGCCCGAGGCTGTCGCGGAGCCCGAGGCTGTCGCGGAGCCCGAGGCTGTCGCGGAGCCCGAGGCTGTCGCGGAGCCCGAGGCTGTCGCGGAGCCGGAGCCGGAGCCGGAGCCGGAGCCGGAGGCTGTCGCGGAGCCGAAGGCGGAGCGACGACGCAATCCGCGGGCCGCGCCGGTGCGCGACGAACGTCTCCCGCTGCGGCGCGACCGCCGGGACGAGATCGTGGAAAAGCTCCGGGCCGGCCCGGCGTCCGCGCAGGATCTCGCGGAGCGCTTCGGAATCAGTCGCGAGGGCGTGCTCCGCTGGCTGCGGATGCTGGAGGCGGACGGCGTGATCGCGTCGACCGCGTCGTCGCGCACGAGCCGGAACAACCGCTGGGCCCTCGCCGCGCCGGAACCGGACGCCGGCGGTGGTGGTGACTGACGCGGTCGCGGCTGCGCCTGCGGCGGTCACCGTCGCGATCCCCGTGCTCGACGGGGAGCAGCAGATCGACGGGTGCCTCGCGGCGGTCGAAGCACAGACTTACGCCGGGCCGATCGAGATCCTCGTCGTGGACGGAGGCTCGCGCGACCGGACCTGCGATCTCGCGACTCGCCACGCCGGGGTGAGAGTCGTCGACAACCCCCGCCGGAGTCGGCCCGCCGCGATGAACGTCGCACTGCGCGAAGCGCACGGCGAGATCGTCGTGCGCGTCGACGTCCGGACGTCGGTCGCGCCGGACTACGTCGAGCGAAGCGTGCGCGCGCTGGACCGCTCGGGCGCGACGATCGTGGGCGGCCCGATGCGCCTCGCCGCGTCGAGCGCGCGCGAGCGCGGCGTGCGGGCCGCGATGACGTCGCGCCTCGGCGGCGGCCCCGCCGCGTTCCGGCGCGACGAGGGCAGGGCGCGATTCGTCGACACCGTCTACCTGGGCGCGTTCCGCCGCGACGAGATCGTCTCGCTCGGCGGCTACGACGAGAACTTCGGCGGCAACGAGGACGCCGAGCTCGCGCACCGTGCGCAGTCAGCCGGCGGCGTCTACCTCGACCCCGCGATCCGCTCGACGTATGCGGTGCGGGGAGGACCGCGTGAGCTCGCCGCGCAGTACTTCCGCTACGGGCGGGCGCGCGCAGGCACGGTCGCGAAGCACCCGTCCTCGCTCTCGCCTCGGCAGCTCGCGGTGCCGGCGCTCCTGCTCGGGATCTTGAGCCCCTGGCGCCGCCCGGTGCTCGCGACGTACGCCACCGCGATCGTCTCGCGCACCGCGCTCGAGGTGGCACGCGACCCGTCGGCCGCGCCGTGGCTCGCGGTCGCGCTTCCGACGATGCACGTCGCGTGGGGTGCGGGATTCGTCCGGGGACTTGCACGGGCGTGCTCGCGCGCGCTTCGCCGCTGACGTCAGTCCTCGGCTGCTCCCCAGTCCTCAGCTGCTCCCCGCCACGAGGCTCGCGACGTAGCGCGCGAACTCCTCGTGGTCCTCGTGAACGCGCCGCCGCGCCTCGGCTGCGATCGGCTCGCGCACCGCGGGTGCGGCGATGGACGCGAGCAGCTCACGCCACGCCGCGACGGGTGCGGCGGGGTCGAGGAGGAAACCGCTCACGCGGTCGCTGACCTGCTCGGCGAGTCCGCCGACGCGCGACGCGAGCACGACGGATCCGAGGGCCTGTGCGAGCACGACGGCGCCGCTCTGCGAGGCGCGACTGTACGGGAGCACGGTCGCCTGCGACGCAGCGACCGTCGCCGCGAGCTCTGCGCCACCCACGAACCGGTCGACGAGCGCAGCGCCAGAGCCGGCGGCGGCGCGGCTCGCCCCGCGCCCGACGACTGCGAAGCGCCACGGAGGAAGGGGAGTCGCGGTGACGGCGGCGAAGACGCCCGTCCCTTTGTACTCGCGGTGCAGATGGCCGAAGTGGAGCGCTAGCGGTCCGTCACCCGAGGGGACGAGCGGCGAGGCTCCGCCCGCACCGGCGAGCAGGCCGACAGCGAGCGGGAGCGGCACGCGCACGACGTCGGTGCGCCCCGACAGCGCCGCAACGTGCCCGCCGACGTAGTCGGAGTGGACGACGACGACGTCGACCTCCCGGAGCAGGTTCGCGAGCGCGCGGGGGCCGCCCGCTCGAGCGCGGCGCGCCTCGGACTCGTGGGCGACGAGCACGACCGGCACGCCGGAACGGTGTGCAGCGCGCACGACTGCACGCTCCGCATCGGGCACCGCGAAGTTCTGCACGACGACGAGCTCGGGCGCGAGCCGGCCGATCGAGCGCGCGACACGCGCGACGAGCTCGAGATGAGCCACGGCGGCGCCGGCCCTGCCCGTACGTACCGCGATCGCGGGAGAAACCTCCGCTGCGAGCTCTCGCGAGTCGCGTGTCGCAAGGGCGACATCCGCGCCGGACGCGCGCAGCGAGTCGACCCACGCCCGCGAGCAGTGGGCGATCCCGCCACGACCGAGCCAGTCGACCAGCAGGACGCGCCGACCGCTCATCGGACCTCGCGCCACGCCCGCAGCGCTGCCGAGAGCCCCGCACGGCGCGCGTTCAGCAGCTCGTGACCGCGGGAGCGCGCGTCGCCTCGACCGACCGCTCGATGAAGCGCTGCGACCGCGACAAGCCGCGCGTGCCAGGCGACGACGATGGGCCAGCCGAGCGCCGCCGTGCGTGAACCGTAGAGCGCGCGCAGGCAGCGGACCGCGTTTCGCGCGAGCAACGCCTGCTTCGCGCCGGAGGTCACCGCGCGCCCACCGAGGTGGGTGACCACGATCTCCGGTCGGTACTCGACGGGCACCTCGCGGCGCGCGAGCCGCACGAACCACTCGGATTCCTCGAAGTACATCCCGTAGCGCTCGGGGAGCGGCTCCTCGCGAAGCAGCGACGCCGGAGCCGCGACCATCACGGCCGACGCTGCCTCGATCCGTTCGGGCGCAGAAGGCGTGCGCCACTTCTCGACCCTGACGCGGCCGGCGAGCAGGCGCGGCGGAGCGTCGGGGAGAAGCAGCCACTCGACGACGAGCGAGCGCAGGTTCAGTGCCGCCTGGACGGTGCGCACCGGGCGCCCGTCGCGGTCGTTCACCCGCGGGACCGCGACGCCACCCGACTCCGTGCTACACCGCGCGAGTGCCACGATCGCGTCCGCGGAGCACGAGAGGTCGTCGTTCGCGAACACGACGATGTCGCTCCCTGCCACCGCCGCTCCGGCGTTCACCGCGGACGCGTACCCGGGGTTCCCCTCGATCGTGACCAGTCGTGCGCCTGCGCGGCGCGCGACGTCCGCGACGGCTTCGTCGGCCTCGACGTCGACGACCACGCGCGCGACGCGCGGATCGGCAGTCGAGGCGAGCAACCGGGCGAGCTCCCGCGGTCGGTGGAACGCGACGACGACGAGCGTCGCTCGCAGCATCACCTCGCCGCGCGGCGATGCGGCGCCCGTCACGTCGAGCCGTGGTGAGCCGTGGGCGCGAGATGTCGCGCGACCGAGACGAGCAACGCGTACGCGCCGACGAGCGCTCCCGCCTCGAGCACCGCGACGGGTCCGTGGCTCACGCGCAACCCGAGAAGCTCATCGCCGGCCGCGTACACGGCCGCAAGCCCGGCAGCGACCAGCAGCGCGGTTGCAGACCGCGCGAAGGACGGCACGTACCCAGCCGCGACGCGGAACTCGCGGAACCGAATCGCTAGCAGAGCGAGCTCGCTCACGACGAGCACGACCGCCGCACCGGTGA
The DNA here is from genome assembly GCA_027306925.1 of Acidimicrobiaceae bacterium. Taxonomy (GTDB): domain Bacteria; phylum Actinomycetota; class Acidimicrobiia; order Acidimicrobiales; family Bog-793; genus JAJZBW01. The sequence continues at coordinate 21,909 of DAHUXW010000100.1, forward strand.
TTCCCGCGAGGGGCACTGCGATGAGATTGCCGGCGAGGTTCAGCAACAGCGCGGCGTACACGCCGCGAGGCACCCGCCGTTCGGCACCGACGAGTACGAGGCCATGCCCGTACACGGCGGTGGGGAAGCCGAGCGCCGCCGCGCTTACGAGGAGCACGAGCGGCACCGTCGCACCCGAGTAGCCCGCGCCGGCAACCGCGCTCACGACGACATGAGCGAAGAGTGCTGCACCGACAGGGAGGACCGCCGCGACCGTCACGAGCGTGTCGAACGAGCGCTGGACGAGAACTCTCCTCTCCGCGTCGTCCTTGCGCATGAAGTGCGGCGTGACCGCGGACAGGAGCATCGCCGGGACGGCTGCCGCGAAGCCGGCGATCTGGCTGGCGACTCCGAAGGCAGCCAGCGCACCCGACGACGCGAGCAGCGCGACGACGACGGTGTCGACCTGGCCGTAGAGGGCATTGGCTCCGTAGGTGAGCCCGAGCGGCGCGGCGCGGCGGAGAAGCCCGCTCGCTCGGCGGGCAGAGCCTCGAAGTCGCGGGATGACGTACATCCTGGCGAGCACCACGGACGCAGCTGCGGTCACGCCGGTCGCGACGGCGGTGAACATCACGTACCTCGTCGCCCCGCCGTGAGTGGAACGGACCAAGAGCACCGCGCCGAGAACGAGCACGCTGCTTGCGACGTCGAGCACCGCCCGCACGTCGTTGCGCGCCCTCGCGACGAACACCGAGCTGCTCATCAGCCAGAGCGCGGTGAACGGGATGGTGGGGAGCAGGACGTACGCGAGCACCCGTACCCCGGGGTGGGTCGAGTAGACCACGAGGACGACGAGTGCCGCGACCACGGTGGCCGCACCGGCCGTGACCGGGGTCGCCGCGAGCGCGGCGCCGTAGAGCGAGCGCGCGTCCGCCCCGCGCGACGCGAGGTCGCGGCTCGCGATCTGTTGGACCCCGAAGTCGCTCACGGAAGCGAAGACGCCGACGAGCGCGGTGGCCGCGACGATCGGACCCCAGCGATCCGGTGTGAAGTAGTGGGTACCGACGTGCAGTGCGACGAGCGCCACGAGCCCGCCGGCCGCGCGCCCTCCCAGCCGGACGAGCGCGTTGTAGGAGATCCGACCGCGGAACCCGGGGCTCGGCACCGACCGCTCCGGCGACTCCTCGGGCCGAGTCGCCGCCGGTCGTTCGACCGCCCGCAGGCCTGCGGGTGGACGGGCGCGACGCAGCATCGAGCTCACGACTCGGCTAACGGCCACGAGCGCTCGCGGTCGAAGGGCCGCGAGCACGACCGCCTAAGGTTTCGCCGTGGAGGGACGGACGCTCCGCGTCACCTATGTGCTGCCGAAGCTCGTGGACCACCCGGTCGGAGGCTTCAAGGTCCACTACCAGTACGCGAACGAGCTCGCGGCTCGAGGCCACAAAGTCACCGTCGTACACCCGGCGACGACAGGTTTCGTGCCGTCGGCGCGCGAGCTCGCTTCGTTCGCCGCCGCCGCGCTCCGCCGCAGGCTGCGCGGCGGCGGAGCGGTGCCCTGGTTCGCTCTCGACGAGCGCGTCGGCTCGTCGAACGTCGTGCGCCTTCGCCCGGCATCGCTTCCCGACGGCGACGTGCTCCTGCTCACCGCGTGGCAGACCGCCGAGCGCACAGTGGGCGCGCCGCCGCGCGCCGGCCGCAGCGTCCAGATCGTCTTCGACTACGAGCACTGGCTCGAATCGCCCGCTCTGCGCCCGCGGATCGCGCGAGCGCTCGGGCGTCCCGACGTGACGCGCATCGCGACCTCGGCGGGAGTCGCCTCGCTCCTCGAGGAGCTCGGCGCCCGGGCCGTCGCGACGGTCACGCCCGGGCTCGCGGCCGGGGAGTTTGGACTCGACGTGCCCGTCGCGCTGCGCGGGCCCGTGGTCACCTTCGCGTTGCGCCATGGGCTCTCGAAGGACATGGCGACCGCGTTCGCCGCGGTCGCGCAGATCCGCCAGGCCGTCCCGGACGCCGAGATCCGCTGCTTCGGAGACCCGAGCCAGGCGGCGCCCGCCAGCGTCCGGCACCTCGGCCGGCTCGAGCAGCGAGCACTGCGCCGCTGCTACAACGAGACCGCCGTGTTCCTGCTCACGAGCCGCCACGAGGGGTGGGGTCTTCCCGCGGCAGAGGCGATGGCATGCGGAGCGGCTGTCGTGTCCACAAGAAACGGGGGAACCGAGGAGTTCGTGCGCGACGGCGCCAACGGCCTGCTCGTGCCGGCCGCCGATCCGGGCGCTGTCGCGGCCGCCGCCGTGCGTCTCCTCGGGGACGAGGACCTGCGCGCCTCGCTTGGGGCCAGAGCCGCAGGCGAAGCGCTCCAGATGACCGTCGAACGGGCGACCGACCGCGTCGAGGAGGTGCTGCGGCGTGTCGCTCACCGGTAGCCGCGCCTCTTCGCACCTAGCGGCCGGTGCGCCCGACGATCGAGCGAATGGTCCGCCCGACGATGCGCGCGTCGAGCATGAGGCTCTGATGACGTAGGTAGTAGAACTCGTACTGCAGCTTCTCGAGCGCGTCGAAGCCGCTCGCTCCGTAGTCGAAGTTCACCTGCGCCCAGCCGGTGATCCCCGGCTGGACGAGGTGGCGAAGATCGTAGTAGTCGATCTTGCGGGCGAGCTCCGCGACGTAGCGCGGCTGCTCGGGACGGGGCCCGACGATCGACAGCTCCCGGCGGAGCACGTTCACCACCTGCGGCAGCTCGTCGACGTGCGACTTTCGCATCACGCGGCCGACTCGACCGACGCGGCGGTCGTCCACGCCCGTCCACGTGGGCTCCCCTCCCGAAGGGGGCATCGTCCGGAACTTGAGGATCGTGAAGATCCTGCCGTCCTTGCCGACGCGCTCCTGCCGGTAGAGAAGCGGCCCGCGGTTGCCCGCGAGGTCCGCGACGAGCACCGCGAGCACCGCGAGCGCGAGCAGCGGGAGCGCGAGCAGCGCGAGCAGCACGTCGATCGCGCGCTTCGAGCGCGCGTACGCCGCGTTGTGGATCTCGTGGATGTCGAACAGCAGCGCGGAGCGCTCGAGCTCGGACAGCGGGAGCTTGCCGAGCCATTGGTCGTAGAAGAGCGCGAGCGTGCGGACCTTGCAGCCGCGCCGGTGGAGCTCCGCAGCCTGGACGACGATGTCCTCGTCCGCGATCGCCTCGCGGTCGAGCACGACGAGCGTCGCCTGGTGCGCGTCGACGAGCTCCGCGAGCGGGCGCGGCCGTTGCGCGCTCGACCGCACGTCGGCCCCGAGCGCGGTCGCCGCGAGCACCGCAGGGCGCTCCCGGACGCCCTTCAGGTCGGACGCGAGCGCGAGCGCCTCGGCGACGCCGACGACCGCGAGGACGCGCTCGGCCGCGTCGCGGCGCGCGCTCCCGCCGGACATCGTCCGGGCGACCACGGCGACGGCCGGCGTGAGGAGCGCGACCGCGAGGAAGACGACGAAGCGCGGCAGAAGCGCCTCGCCCACGACGAGCGCCATGACCGACACGGCTCCCGCGGCGACGAGGGTCGCGGCGAACGAGCGGACGAGCGCCTCGGAGAATCGCGGCGCGGACTCGGGCAGGCCGGCGGCGTAGAACGCGACGAGCAGGAGCGCCGTGAACACGACGAGCCATCCGAACCGGGGGAACGCCGTGAAGCGGTAGTGGCCCACTAGGTGCGCGTGAGCCTCGCCGAGCGCGGCGACGACGGCTACCGTCAGGCCCGATATGAGCCACCGCGCAGACCTGGACACCGCGCCCAATTCAAGCACCGGGCGCGCGGCGACCTCGCGATTCGGCGCTCCCTCCTGGTTGGAGGGCGCGACGACGCTCGACGTCGTTGCGGCGCTTCTCGCGTTCCTGCTACCGGTGGCGATCTCGCCGGTCACGAACTCCTACACCTTCACGCCGAAGCTCGCGGTCGTGCTGCTCCTCGCCGCGGTCGGGCTTCCTCGGCTCGCACGTCTCGCCGCCGGAGGCGATCGCGCCGCGTGGGCGGCGCTCGCGTTCCTCGCGGTCGGACTCGCGTCCGCAGCGACCTCGGGCAGCGTCTTCGTGGGGCTCTTCGGGATGTACCTGTCAGGGACGGGTTGGGTCTTCTGGTGCGGCGTCGCGGGTGCGTGGGCGATCGGTCGCTCCCTCGGCCCTCGCGGCGCCGACCTCGTGACCGCGGGTCTCGTGGGTGGGGCGCTCGTGAACGCCCTGGTAACCGTGGCGCAGCAAGCGTTCCAGCTCGCGAGCCCCGTTCTCGGCCTATACCAGGGCACCCAGGCCGACGGGCTCATGGGCAACCCGATATTCCTCGAGAGCGTGCTCCTCGGCGCGCTCGCGATCGTCCTCGTGCGCGCGTGCACCGCGCGCTGGCAGTGGTCGCTGGCGGCTCTCGTGGTCTCCGCGTCGCTCGAGCTGAGCGGCGAGCGCTTCGCGATCGCGCTCCTCGCCGTGCTCGTCGTGTGGGCCGTCGCGGCGTACCGCAACCGCCGGAGCCTGCTGTTCGCCGCGGCGGTCGCGTTCGGCTACGGGGTCACCTACGCGTTCTCGAGCGCGCTCATCCACGCGCGCATCGCCCGGAACGTCGCGTCGAACCCGCGCCTCACGCTGTGGAAGGCGCTCGCCCACGCGTTCGTGCACCGTCCGGTCCTCGGCTGGGGCCCAGGCCAGACGCTCCAGGCCACGACCGCGTTCCAACCGCTCGCCCTCGCGAAGCGGCTCGCGGTGGCGACGTACTTCAACGACGCGCACGACCTACTCGTGGAGGTCGCCGTGACCACGGGCGTGCTCGGCCTCGTCGCGTTCGTCGCTCTCGCCGGACAGGCGATGCGATCCGCGTCCGGTCCGCTCCTCGGCGCGGCGCTCATGATGCTCGCGGTCGAGCTCGTCGAGCCGCTGAACGTCGGCGTCACTCCGCTCGCCTTCCTCGCGCTCGGTGCGGCCGCGGCGAGGACGGGCCGGACCCGATCGGGAGGGGCCCGCACGGCGCGCGGCCGCGCGCGCCTCGTCGGAGCCGCGACCGCGGTGCTGCTCGCCGCCGCCGTCGGGGCCTCCGCGACGATGCTCTACGGCGACTACGAGCTGAACTCCGGGCTGCTCGCCTACCGGTACCCGACTGCGGTGCGCGGCGCCCATCTCCTCGCCGTCTGGTCCGACCCCGCGCTCGTCGTCGCAGAGATCGCGGTGAACCGTTCGATCGCGTTCCGCGACCGGCGGCACTGGCTCCTGCTCGCGCGCCACTGGCACGCGGTCGCAGTGGCCCGCGAGCCGACGAACACGCAGCTCTGGACTGCGCTCGCCGGCGCCGACGCGGAGCTCGGGAGGCTTGGCACCGCGGCGTCCGAGTACGAGAAAGCGCTCCGCCTCGACCGTTTCGGCACCGAAGCGCTCGTCGGCCTCGCGTCGATCGACATCCGCGAGGGACGCGCCCGCGAGGCGGTCGCACTGCTGCACCGCGCGCTCGCGACCGCGCCCGGCTACGAGCCTGCGACCGCCTTGCTCCGCAAGGCGGTCGCAGCGGGCTGAGCGGAGAGCGCCCTGGGCGCGCGAGCGCCCCGGCCAGGTGACCCGTGGCCGGGGCGCTCGAAGCTCGCGGACCAGACGGCACGCGAGGCCCGGTCAGGTCAGGCCGGGAAACCGCCCGTGTTCGTCCAAGCCCCCGGCTTGCCCGCGGTCGTGCTCACTCCTGCTTTCGCCAATGCCGCCGTGCAGGCCGCGCTGGTCGTGGCCGGGTACCAGCCGTAGAAGGTGTCCGTGCCCGTGAGACCCGTGATTGCGAGGCCCCCGGTGCTCTTCTGGTCGGCGATCGCGTAGCAGCGGTTGCTGCCGTTCCACGCTGCGAGGACCAGGTCGCTCGAGTCGACGACGTCGACGCTGATGACCTTGTTGCCCGTGGACACAGCATTGCTCACGTACGTGAGGCCCGTGCCCTCCTTCGTGATGTCGGACACCGACGTCGAGCCGATCAGGGACGTGTAGTTGCCGTTGTTCTGTGTGTAGTAGGTGTCCGCACCGGTGAGCGCGGTCTGCAGGTTCGACGTCACCGCCGTGTTCGTCGCGCTCTTTGTCACCGTCAGGAACGTGGGGATCGCGATCGCCAGCAGGATGCCGAGGATCAACAGGACGACGAGGAGCTCGATGAGCGTGAATCCCTCATCGGCGCCCTCGGACATCTGCGAGAGATGCCGCTTGAGATGGGTTCGCAACTCTTCCTCCTTGGACTACGCGCCGACGCTCGGCTACGGCGTACAACGACACGGCGTGACACCGCCTTGAGTGAAAATCCGCGAAATCCTCACGTTGCGTGCCCGTCGGGCGCAAGCGAACCACGCAGCGCGGCGCGTGCGAGCGACGGGACGCGCTCGCGCCCCACCGACCCACGCGAGTCGCGCCGTTGGGCCGTCCCTAGCCCACCGCCGGGCACGCGGGCGTCGCCTGGGTCGCGATGTTCGCGTCGCCGCACACGACGTAGCCGAGGTCCTGCCACGAGGTCACCGCCGACTGCAGCGCGTACGGAGGCTGCAGGAACTGGAGACGGCTGTCGAAGCTGAACTGCTTGTCGTAGCCCCAGGTCTGGCCGTACCCCGAGATGAGACCGAACGGTCCCCGGTACTGGCTGATGTCCGCGCCGTTCAGGTAGACGCCGTTGCTCGAGTACGTCCCGTTGCCCTGGTCCCAGTACTCGACGCCGAACGCGCCGTTCAACGAGATCACCGCGGCGTCGATGATCGGGTTCGAGATGTCGCAGCTCGGCCACACCGCGGCGGGCTGGCCGATCGACGACCCGCTCGTCGGGTCGCCCGAGGTGCCACCGGACAGGGTCCCCGCGGTCGCGGCCGTCCCGTCGTAGGAGCACGCCGAGAGTCCGTTCGAGGTCGAGCCGAGCATCCCCGCCATCTGCGCGACCGAGTACGGCGACTTCACGGGGTGCGACACGAGCACGTTGTCGAAGGCCTCGAGCCCGAGGATGTCCGGCGACGACCCGGTCGTGCACGCCGCGGCCGACGACGGGTCGGTGGCCGACGCCGGTCCGTTCGTCCCGTCGGCACAGGCGTAGGTGAGGTCGCGGGTGACGATGATGTTCGCGGCGGAGCCGACCGTGAGCTCGCCGCTCAGCTCGCCCTCGATGTAGGTGTCACCCTCGAGGCAGGTCGCGGACGTCTTCGTGACGGTCGGGAGTATCGGGTTGTTCACCTGCGTCAGGTTCACGTACGGGTTGATGCAGCCGGAGCCGGTGCTGTTCAGCCCGTCCTGGACCGTCGGGGCGGTGCTCGCGGCACCCGCGTTCTGCACGAAGACGACTCCGTTCGCAGGGAGCGGGACGCCGATGATGTAGGGGCCCGAGCTTCCGGAGAAGCTCTGGCCGAACGAGGTGAGCGAGGTGCCCGTCGGGCTCGTCCCCGTGCTGCACGCGGCCGACGGCGCGTCCGCCCCCGTCGAGAGCGGGCTCCACACGTTCATCGTCGTGCCCGAGCTCGACGTGACGAGCGCGATCATCGTCGGCCCGGTGAACAGGCAGCCACCCGACGCCGCAGCGGCCGCGAGCTGGGTGTTCCAGCTGGGGAGCACGAGATTGCCGTTCAAGCTCGAGCCGTGCACGAAGTTCGGGGTGTTCGTTTGACCACAGAATCCCTGGACCGGGTCGACGGTCGTGCCACTCGGCGAGTAGTACGTCGTCCCGCCGGACCTCACCGGCACCGAGCCGAGCCAGTCGTACGCGTACGCGGTGCTCGACGACACCCCCGACGTGTACGAGATCGGCGCGCCCGAGAACGTCGGCGACGCACAGACGTGGAGCTGGTCGTTCGAGTACACGGGTCCGGCGAAGTTCTCACCGGTGTTGAAGTCGAACGTCCCGCCACACGCTTCCGCGGGCACCGTCACCGTCGCGCCGTTGCCGTTCGTGAAGCTGAACTGCTGGGCGCCGTAGAAGGGACCGTAGTACGGGTTGCTCGCCGAGTACGAGTTGTACACGTCGCTGTTCGGGCTGCTCACGGTCTCCGCGCCGACGCTGACGTTCTGCGTCTGGCCGAGCCAGTCGAGGAAGTCGTTTGCCTGGTAGGTCTTGTAGTCGCACAGCGCGTTCCAGAGCGAGGTCGTCGTGCTCGCGCCGTTCACCGGGTACGTCACCTGGTAGGTCGTGATCCCCTGCGAAGCGCTCAGGCCGGTCACGGTCACGCCCGTCTGTTGCACGTCCGGGTAGAGCGGGTCGAGCACCTCGGTGTTCGAGAAGTACGCGTTCGCGAGGATGGAGCTCGTCGTGAAGCTCGCCCGCGCGGTCACGTAGACGTAGCTCCCGGGTGAGCCGCCACGACCGGTCACGGAGAGCACGACGCGCCCCGCGTTCGTGCCCGACGTCGCGAACAGTGTCGAGTCGTCGGGCACGTAGTGGAAGGCCTCACCCGGGCTCGTGCCGCCGAGGTCGCACGCGGACGAGCACCACCCGCCCGTCTGCATCGCGGGGTCCGCGGGCGTCGACGGGTTCGACGCGCTGTAGAGGTAGTAGTTCGGGTCCGCGTCGAGGTGGTTCCGATACCACTCGATGCCCGACTCTGCCGCGGCGAGCGCGGCGTGCTTGTTCGTCGAGAGCACGACGAGCGGCGCGTCGCTCGTGATCTGCGACGCCATGAGCGGGCCGAGCACCGAGAGCAGGACCACGAGGATCACGATGATCACGATGATCTGGCCCGAGTCGTCCCGGCTGTGGCGGGCCGCGTCGACCCGCACGCCGAGGGCGCGCGCGACGCGCCGGCGCGCGCCCGGACGGCTCCTTGGAAGCCGCGCGGCGGTCATGACGCGTGCACCGGAGTTCCCGCCGAGGTCGACGCGGTGTAGCTCGTCGCGGCCGGCGGGCTCGCGACGCCCGAGTACGTCGCGGTGACCGTGTACGTCGCCGTCGACGAGGCGTAGAACGAGCACGACGCCTGCCCGGTCGTCGAGAGCGACGTGGCGCTCGAGCAGGTGTTCGAGATCGTCGAGCTCCCCTGGGTCACGACCGCGGTCACCGAGCCGCCGTCGGGGACGGGTGAGACCGTGACGGTGAACGAGACCGTCGTGCCGTGCACCGGCGAGGTGTTCGGGAAGCTCACGACCGTGGCGGTCGTCGGCGCGGGGGCGTTCGCGTTCTGGAGGTACACGGTCGTCTGGAACGTGGTCGGCTGGATCGCCTGGAATCCCACGAGCGGCTTCTGGGGGCCTGCGAGGAAGGTGACGTCGACGCCGACGGCGACCACGTTGCCGAGGACCGCGCACGGGTCGTAGGTGCCGACGAGCTCCTGTCCGGTCGCGTCGGGCGGATTGGTCGTCGTCGTCGGGGTGGAGGAGCCGCACGACGGCTCGGTCGCGCCCGCGCTCGCGTAGTAGTAGTACGTGAACGGGTCGGCGGTGTTCACGACGTAGTAGGTCCCGACCGGGTGCGGCGTGCCGCCCTGCGGCATGATCGAGACGACGAACGACGCGTCGGCGTTCGACCCGCTCGGCGGGACGAGCTGGGCCTCGAGCGTCGCGATGTCCTGCGTGGCGGTCGTCGTGTTGTACCCGGCCTCGACCGACGCGATGAGCGTCGTCGGCGTCGAGCCCGGGAGCACGGTGACCGCGCCGTGCAGGTACTCGAGCAGCGCGTTGCCGGCCGTCTGGTCCTGCTTCAGGCCGAGCATCGTGTCGTGGAGGTCGACGCTCTGCTGGCTCAGGTTGCCGATGAGGCCGTAGATGACCGGCACGATGATCGCGAGGACCGCCATCGCGACGAGCATCTCGATGAACGTGAAGCCCGCGTCCCCCCGGGCCGCGGCCCGGGTGAGGGTGCGGGCGCCCGCGGACAGCCGCGCCGGAGGTGACCGACGCCGGCTCATCCGACGGTTACCGATAGCTGCGAGGTCGCCGGCGACGAGCACACGGAGGAGCCGGGCGAGAGCGGCGAGGTCGAGGCGCACACGCCCGTCGGCGTCACCCACATGTACGCCTGGCCACCCGAGTAGGTCACGGACGGGTTCGACCCGGTCACGGTCGCGCCGAGCTGGAACTCCCCGAGCGGCAGGCTGGTGAGGCTCACACCCGTCCCGCCGGAGTAGTTGAGGGTGATCGTGTGCCCGCCCGAGTCCTTCGCGAAGAGCCCGGTCACCGAGCCCGCGTCGCTCCTCACCGTGAGCTTCAACGAGAGCGGATACACCGGGAGCGTCACCGATCCCGCCGCCGCCGCCGAGGCCGTGAGGCGGGTCGTCACCCCGCTCGTGCCGTAGTAGGTGGCCGTCGGGTCGGCGTCGGTCGTCCCACCCGCGTACGCCGTGTAGTTCGCCGCGGCCGAGGGGAACGGGAAGAGGAGCGCGGTCTGCGCCGAGTCCGCGCCGGTCGCGAACGCGCTCGTCGCGTTTCCGAGCACGCAGAGGCCCGCGCTCCCGCACGCCCCCGGGCTCACGAAGGTCACCGGGAGAAACGGCGCCGGAGCCGCGGTCTTGTCCACGGTGTCGGAGAAGTTCACCGTGATCGCCGCTCCCTGGTCGAGCACGATCGCGCCGGTCGGCTGCGCCACGCTGTCGGCGGTGATCGCCATAGGCGCGAGCGTCGGCACCCCGCCCGCCGTCACCGCGTCCGAGAGCTCGTTCGGGTCGACCCAGCCCGTGTTGCCCGAGACCGTCACGGTGTACAGCCATCCGGTCGCCGCCCACAGGTTCGGGAAGACCGCGCACCCGGTCGAGCCCGTGTTCTCGGTCTCGGTGGTCACCGGCAGCGGGGTCCCCGACGGCTGGGCGCACGAGGCGAGCGAGCACCGTCCCGTCACGGTCACCGAGATGGGTGTCGCGGTCTCGAGCGTCGTCGGGAGCGACGCCGGGGAGCCGGGCGACGTGGTCGTGGTCGTCGTCGCCATGCTCGAGGCGGTCGTCGTGTACACGGGGACCGCGATCTCCCCGGCACTCACGTTCGCGAGGTCGGCCTGGGCGGGCGAGATGAGCGCGCGCTCGATCACCGAGTTGCCGGCGCTCGCGGATGCGCCCCAGCTCACCGTCGCGGACGCACGCCACACCTCCGTCGAGGTCGCCCCGGGCGGCGCGGTGCACAGCGTCCCGACGCCCGACTGCGGCAGGACGGCGAGGTCGAGCGAGACCGTGAACTGGTCGCTTCCCGACATCGCCGTCGTGGTGGTCACACCGGTTGTGAGCGGCGAGCCAGCCGCGGCCTGGTACTGCGCGGTCTCGAGCGCCTGGGTCGCGAGGTCCACGGCCTCCGCTCGACGGTGAAGCGTGTTCGCGGAGCTGTGCGTCGTGATGAGGACCACGGTGAGGGGGAGCACGACGAGCGCGAGGACGAGCAGCGCGACGAGCACCTCGACGAGCGAGAAGCCCTCGTCGCAGTGCGCGCCTCGGCGCTCGCGCACCGCGCGCCCGGCGCGCCGCGAGCCGGCGGCGCAGGCGACTCGCCGGGCTCGTTCCTTCGGGTGACGCGCGCACCTCATCGGCGTCGTCTGCGCCCTCAGGACGGACCCGTCGGGGTCTTCGGCACCGACGTCGTGTACGCCGTCGCGTTGATCGACGCGGTGTAGTTCGCGAAGCTCGAAGCGTTCAGGTTCCCGTTCCCCGACAGCGAGACCGACTGGATCGTGAGGAGGCGGGTCATCTTGTACAGGTCGGAGATGAAGGCGAGGAGCTGGTCGTGCGGGCCCGACACGGCGAGCGCGACCGGGATCGTCGAGTAGCCGAGACCGCTCGGCTGCACGGAGTCGTCGGTCACGCTCTGCAGGCTCACGCCGTCGAGCACCGAGAGCCGGTACACCTGCACGACGAGGTCGGGAGCGTCGGGCGTCGACGGGACCGCCGTCGCGAAGTGCTTCAGGAACGGGGCGGCGGCCTGGACCTGCTTCGCCTCGGCGCGCAGCTGAACGAGGCGGAGGTTGAGCCGCGTCTCGGTCTGCTGCTCGGTGATCTGCTGCTGGTGGATGCTCGCGAGCTTCGACCCCTCCGGCGTCATCCATGCAAACCACCACGCGAGCGCGAGCGCGAGCACTCCGAGCACGGAGACGAGGACGGCGGGTCGGCGGGCGAGGCTACGGCTCGGGGCGCTCATCGCTTCGGCACCTCGAACTCGGCGAGGCGATCGGTGTGGATCGCCCCGGTGACCGCGAGCTGCGCCGTGAAGCCCACGCCGTGCCCGCTGCTCGACACCCCGGAGTACTGCACGATCTCGAACCTCGCCGATGCCACCATCGCGTCGAACCACTCCTTGAACGAGGGATACTGCGGCCCGGAGAACGACAGGCTCACGGTGCCGACGGTGTCGGTGGGTGACGGGAGCGCCGAGGACGGGGCGGCCACGTGACCGGTCGACGCGCTCGTCGCCGCCGTCGGCGCGACCGCCGTCGACCCGGAGAACCCGCTCGCGCTCACCGACGCGGGGGTGTACTTCGCGAGCGCCGCGAAAACCGCCGGCCAGTTCACCTCGTGGCTCACGATCGGCATGCCGATGTGCGAGTCGGCGAAGATCGCGTTGTCCTGCTGCTGGACTCGGTCGTACGCGGGGAGCTGCTTCTGGAGGTGCGCGATCTCGCCTTCGATGTTGCCGACGCCGTGCTCGGCGTTGCGCACCTGGAGGAAGCGCAGGGCACCTCCGGCCGCGAGCGCGACCACGGCGACGACCGCCGCGCTCTGGATCGTGCGGGTCGTGCGTGCGCGGCGACGCTCGACGAGGACCTCGGGCGGGAGCAGGTCGAGCGCCTTGCGACCGGCGGACTCCGTCATCGCGGCGCCCGCGGCGACCGCGCCGACCGTGTCGGCGTGGATCCGGTCGAAGCTCAGCCGGCCCGTGTCGACGTGCTCGAGCCAGCTCGCAGTCGTCACGGGGACTCTGACCTGGTACTCGAGGCGCTCGACGAGCCCGGCGAGGCGCGAGCCGCCGCCGGTCACGACGACGCGCGAGACCTCCGGCAGGCCGGGGAGCGTCGCGAAGTAGTCGATCGAGCTCCGGATCTCGCCGAGCAGCGGCGCCGATCCGTCGCGCGCCGCCGCGACCGCCTCGGCCGGGAGGCGCCCCGCGTCGGTGGGCGACCAGCCGAGCCGGATCTTGATCTGCTCGGCGTCCGCAGCGGGGATGTCGAGCGCCGCGGAGATCGCTCGCGTGACGGCGTTGCCGCCGCCGGCGATCGTCCGTACGAAGTGCGGCTCGCCGAGCTCGTGGATCACGATGGTCGTGAGCTCGGCGCCGATGGAGACGATCGCCTCGACACCCGGCTCCTCGCCCGCGAGCGAGCGAACGAGCGCGGAGGACGCGAGGTCGACGCCCTTCACGACGAGCCCGGACTCCGCGAGCACGCCGACCAGCGGCTCGACGAGCGCCCGGTGCGCCGCCGCGAGGTGCACGCGGACGAGCTCGGTGCCGTCCGGCGCGGTGACGGTCCCGAGCGTCCGCGCCGACAGCAGCGTCTCCTCCTCGGGGAAGGGGATGATGTCCAGCGCCTGCAGCCGGACCGCCGCGTCGAGGTCTGCGTCGGGAACGCGCGGCATGACGATCTCGCGGCTGATCGCACGGAGCCCGGCGACCGCGAGCCAGACTTCGGGCGGTGCGCCGAACCTACTGCGCTCGAGATGTGCGTTCTTCAGGCAGGCGGTGACCGTGCGCTTCACGGCCGACCGGTCGGCGACCACGCCGTCGGAAACCGCGCCCTTCGGGAGCGCGGCCTCGCCGAAGGCGTGGACCTTCGCGCGCGAGCCGCCGCTCTCGATCTCGACAATACGCACGGAGGTGGCAGCCACCTCGATGCCGATTCGCCGCGTCACGTCGACCGCCCTCCTTGGTGCCCATCGTCAGCCATCACTGGGCCCCTCTCTCCTTACGACGGCTGGAGGAGCTTTACGTAGTCGAACATCGGCAGGTACAAGCTGACGACGATCGCTCCGATGCAGATGCCCATGAACACGATGAGCGCGGGCTCGAGGAGCGAGGTCAGGCTGCCCACGGTCGCGTCGATCTCGTTGTCGTAGAACTGCGCCACCTTGTCGAGCATGTCGCTCACCGCACCCGACTCCTCGCCGGTCTCGACCATCTGCAGCACCATCGGCGGGATGATCGGGTGGTCCGCGAGCGTCGAGGCGAGCGACCGGCCGTCGCGCACCCCCGCGATCGCTCCCCGTGCCGCGTTGCTCACGATGCGGTTGCTCACGTTGTCCGCAGCCATTTCGAGCGACTCGATGATCCCGACCCCGGACGCGAGCAGCGTCCCGAGCGTCGAGAGCATCCGCGACAGACCGACCTTCAACATCAGCGGACCGAACACGGGCGCGCGCAGCCGGAGGCGGTCCCACGTGAGCCGCCCGCGCTCGGTCGACACCCACCAGCGGAGGGCGAACACTGCTCCGACGACGACCGCGACGACCGCGAGCGCCCAGATGCTCGCGACGATGTTCGACGCGCCGATCACGATTCGAGTCGGCAACGGAAGCGTCCCGTGCAGGCTGCCGTACAGGTGCTTGAACGTCGGGACGACGAAGATCATCATCGCCGTGATCACGAGGACGACGACGAAGACGACGACGACGGGGTAGGTGAACGCGGACCGCACCTTCGAGCGGAGCTCGACCCGCTTCTCGATCGTGGTGGCGAGCTTCAGCAGAACGACGTCGAGCTGACCTCCGGCCTCCCCCGCACGGACCATCGACACGTAGAGGCGGTCGAAGATCTTCGGGTGCTTCGCGAGCGCGGCGGAGAACGACGTCCCGTGCTCGACCTCGCTGCGCACCGCGACGAGCGCGGCGCGAAGCGGCTTCGACTCGACCTGCGCCGAGAGGACGGCGATCGCACGCACGAGCGTGAGGCCCGACGCGACCATGGTCGCGAGCTGGCGGCTCATGACCGAGATCTCCTTCAGGTTCACGCGGTCGCTCAGGCCGGGGATGCGGATTTCGCGGTGGAGGTTGAGCGCGGAGGTCGCCTTGATCTCGATCGGCAGGTAGCCCATCTCGCGCAGCCGCGACGCGACGAGCGACTTGTTGTCCGCGTCGATCCTGCCCTTGACGACCTTCCCCGCGTTGTCGCGTACCCGGTACTCGTACGTCGTGACCGTCATCGTGGCCTCACTCAACCCTTCAGGTAGTCGAGCAGCTGCTTCGGGTCGTGCGCGCGGTCGAAGGCGACGGTCTCGCTGATCTTGCGGTCACGGACGGCCTCCGCCAACGCCTGGTCCATCGTCTGCATTCCGCTCGAGCCGCCGGTCTGCATCAGGGAGTAGATCTGGTGGGTCTTCGACGAGCGAATGAGGTTGCGGATCGCGGGCGTGCAGACCATCACCTCGGCGACGGGCACGCGACCGACCCCGCCCTCGGCGATGACGAGCTGCTGGGTGACGACCGCCTCGAGCGCGCCGGCGAGCTGGACGCGCACCTGGTCCTGCTGGTTGGTCGGGAAGACGTCGACGATCCGGTCGATCGTCTGCGGCGCGTCCTGCGTGTGCAGGGTCGCGAACACGAGGTGGCCGGTCTCGGCCGCCGTGAGCGCGGTCGAGATCGTCTCGAGATCCCTCATCTCGCCGACGAGGATGACGTCGGGGTCCTGGCGGAGCACGTGCCGCAGGCACTCGGCGAACGACGACGTGTCCTGCCCGACCTCGCGCTGGTTCACGATCGAGCGCTTGTGCTCGTGGTGGAACTCGATCGGGTCCTCGACGGTCATGATGTGGAGCGGCTTCGTCGCGTTGATGCGGTCGACGACCGCGGCGAGCGTCGTGGACTTGCCCGAGCCCGTCGGACCGGTGAGGAGCACGAGACCGCGCCGGAGGTCGGCGAACGACGAGATCGCCCGCGGCAGGTCGAGCGACTCGAGCGTCGGCACGCCGGGCGGGATGGTGCGGAAGACCGCGCCGACCGAACCGCGCTGCTGGAACACCGACAGACGGAACCGGCCCACGTCGGGGATCTCGTAGGAGGTGTCGAGCTCCTTCGAGGCCTCGTAGCGCTCCCGCACCGACTGGGGCAGGATCTGGAAGATCATGTCCCGCAGCACGAGCGGCTCGATGGGCTCGAGATCCTCGATCGGCCGGATCGAGCCGTCGATTCGCACGGCCGGCGCGAATCGCGCCGCGAGGTGCAGGTCGGATGCGCCGTGCTCGACGGCGAAGACGAGCAGGTCGTTCACGTCGCTCGCGAACGGCCGCCCGAACGGGCCCGGGCGGCGGTCCGACGGCGCGGGACCGGACGGATCCGAGCGATCGGGCACGGGAGCCGGCCCGAGGTCGAGGACGACCCGCGTCGAGGGCGAGTCCTTTTCGGCACCGCGGCCGTTCGCCGCCGAACCGGCCTCGAGCGGCCCGCCGTAGGGCGCCGAGGCTGCGGACGGCTGCACCTCACGAGGTGCAGCACGCGTCAGTAGCTTCACCGAATCCTCCTCGTCGCCCATGCGCGTGCCCGTCGGGGATCCACCGTGCGCAATGAGCCTGTCGATCACGACCGGGTCCGCGAGAACGCACCCGGCGATCCCGCAGTCGAGCGCCGAGGCGATCGACTGCAGGTGGTCCGCGGCAAGCGGCTCGGAGCACGCGAGCACGAGATAGCCGTCCTCGAGCCGCTGTCCGATCGCCCGGTGGTAGCGCGCGACCGCGAGCGGGACCGCGGCCGCGGCTGCGAGCGTCGGAGGGTCGCTTTCGAGGTCCACGGCGCGAAGACCGGAGATCGCCGACAGGCACTCGAGCGCCTCGGCGCTGTCGACGATCCCGTCGTGCGCGAGCAGGATCGCGACGGGTGTGCCGCTCGCGGCGCTGCGCGCGAGCGCGGCGCGCGCCGCGTCGGCGTCGAGCCGGCCGCTCGAGACGAGGGCCTCGGCGAGGCGCCGGGACCATTCCGAGACCGGAGTCGTTGCAATGCTCATGCGACCACCTTGTCCGCTACTCCCACGTACGTCGCGGTCCGGGTCATACGATCACCCTCAGGATCTCCTCGAGGCTCGTGAGCCCCATCGCGGCCTTGCGAAGGCCGTCGCGGTGAAGCGTCGTCATCCCTTCGAATATCGCGAGGCGCTTGATGTCCTCGGTCGACGCGCGCGCGAGGATCGCCCGCTCGACCTCCTCGGTGACAGGCATGACCTCCTGGACCGCGAGCCGGCCCCGATAGCCGGTTCCGCTGCACGCCTGGCAACCGACCGCTCGGCGGAACTGGAGCTCGCCTGACTCGGGCGCGTCGGCCTCGACCCAGCGCGACGCGATGAGCTCCTGCTGGGTCGGCTCGTACGGCTCGGCGCAGACGTCGCACAGCAGCCGCGCGAGCCGCTGCGCGAGCACGCAGTCGAGCGCCGAGCAGACGAGGAAGGGCTCGACGCCCATCTCGATGAGCCGCAGCGGCGTGCTCGCTGCGTCGTTCGTGTGAAGGCACGTGAGCACGAGGTGGCCGGTGAGCGCGGCCTCGATCGCGATCGTCGCGGTCTCACGGTCGCGGATCTCGCCGACGAGCACGATGTCGGGGTCGGAACGCAGGATCGACCGGAGCGCGCTCGCGAAGCTGAGGCCGGCGCGCGGGTTGACCTGCACCTGGTTCACGCCTCGCAGCTGGTACTCGACGGGGTCCTCGACCGTGATCAGGTTCCGCTCGGGCAAGTTGAGCTTGTTCAGCGTCGCGTACAGCGTCGTCGACTTCCC
This sequence comes from Acidimicrobiaceae bacterium, assembly GCA_027306925.1. GTDB lineage: Bacteria > Actinomycetota > Acidimicrobiia > Acidimicrobiales > Bog-793 > JAJZBW01. Next base: position 39,488 of record DAHUXW010000100.1, read on the forward strand.
CGACCCCGTCGGACCGGTCACGAGGATCGTCCCGGACGGCTTCTTGTACGACTCCTCGTAGCGGGAGAGGACCTCGGGCAGGAAGCCGAGGCGCGCGAGGTCGAGCGGCGCGGTCGACTTGTCGAGCACCCGGAGGACGACCTTCTCGCCGTGCACGGTCGGGAGCGTCGCGACGCGCAGGTCGATCTCGCGCGCGCTCGCGGTGAGCGACAGGCGTCCGTCCTGGGGGACCCGGTGCTCGGCGATGTCGAGGTCGGCCATGATCTTGAGACGGGAGATCACGCCGCCCTGGATGGACTTCGGGGCGCTCGTCACGTGGTGGAGCACGCCGTCGATCCGGAAGCGCACCTGCAGGTCGTCCGAGCTCGGCTCGACGTGGACGTCCGAGGCCCGCTCGTTGAGCGCCTGGCGCAGGATGAGGTTCACGAACTTCACGATCGGCGCGTCCTCGACGACCGCGTGGAGGTCGTTGAGCTCGCCGAACTGCGTCGCCTCGGAGGCGGCCGCCGAGAGTGCGGCGTTGCGCGCCGCGACGTTCGCCTCCTCGTTGTGCCGGTAGGTCCGCGACAGGTAGTCCTCGACCTGCTGCGCCGTGCAGATGACCGTGACAACCTCTCGGCCGAGCAGCGTCCGGACGTCGTCGAGCGCGAACACGTCGGACGGGTTGACCATCGCGATGATCGGACGGTCGCCGCGGAAGCCGATCGCGATGATCCGATACCGGCGCGCGAGCGACTCGGGGAGCAGCTGCGCGGCGACCGGGTCGATCGCCCAGTTGTTCAGGTCGACGAACTCGATGCCCTCGACGAGCGCGACCGCTCGTTGCAGGTCGGCCTCGCTCACGATGCCGAGCTCCGCGATGATCTCGCGCAGCGAACGGCCCGACGACTGCTGATGGCGCAGCGCGACCTCGAGGTCCGCCGCGCTGACCGCACCGGCATCGAGAAGGACCTGTTCGAGCGCTGGCTTCGGCCCGCTGAGGTCCACGGGCGCGACGAGGTCGTCCGGCTCGTCGAACAGCGCGCCGGGCGCGAGGGCGCTCGCGTCCGCCCCGCCGGGCTCGACCGTCGCGACGACGTCGAGGTCGCCACCGTCGGCCAAGGCGCCGGTCGTCGCCGCCTCGACCTCGGGGGCGTCCTGCACCGTGCCCTCGGTGGGCTCGTCCGAGATCACCTCGCCGCCGGCTTCGCCGGGCGCGGCCTCGCCGACGCCGGGGACAGCCGCGCTCCCCGCCGTCCAGTCGTCGAGGCCGTCCGCGCCCGTCGGCACGAGCTCGGCGGGTCCCGCTGCCGCAGCGGGACGCCTCGCACCGGTCGTGGTCGGTGACGCCGTGCCGCGCTTCGGGCTGTTCGCGTAGACGCGATCGATCCAGCGGTCGATCTGGATGCCGCTCGCGACCACGATGTGCACGTCCCGCCCAGCGGCGAGGTAGATGTCGTCGAGCAGGAACAGGTCCTCGGGGGTCGCGACCGCGACGACGGGCAGCCCGTAGCGCCAGCCGACGGCGACCGCGCGGTCGCGGCGCGACCGGTCCTCCGGGAGCACGTCCGCCGACGTCGGGTCGAGCTCGAACATCTCGAGGTCGACGAAGTCGAAGCCGGCCTGGATCGCGGCCTGCCGCGCGCGGGCGATGTCCTCGGCGAGGAGCGTCGCGTCGGCGTCGTCGGAGGCGAAGGTCACTGCCGGGAACTCCGCCTCGACGACGTCCTCGTCCGCCATGGACACCATCAACGCTCCGCCACGCGGCACGGCCCGTCCACGGGCGACGCGATCGACCGGCGGGCGCGTGTCGAGACGAGGGCCGCGGTACCACGGGTCGGCACCGGCGCCGCGTAGTAGCGTCGCCGCGGCACGCTCGGCGTCTGCTCGACAACAAGGGACACTGTGCGCCTCCTGGAGATGTTGACGGCAGTTCCGGGCTGCGGATTGAACGCGAACTCGCCTCCGCCGGACCGGACGGCACCCCGGTGATCGCGGGCGCCGTCGCGGCGCTGTTCGGCCTGGTCGTAGGATCGTTCCTCACGGTCGTCACCGCCCGCGTGCCCGAGGGCGAGTCGGTCGTCGCTCCCGGCTCACGCTGCCCGACCTGCGGCGCGCCGATCCGGCCGCTCGACAACGTGCCGCTCGTCTCCTACGCGCTCCGGCGAGGTCGCTGCCGTGCGTGCGGCACGCACATCTCGCTGCGCTACCCCGCGACGGAGCTCGCGACGGCGGCGCTGTTCACGGCCGTCACCGCGCGCGTGCCGACGCTGTGGGCCGCCCCTGCGTACTGCGTGCTCGTCGCCGGGCTCGTCGCGCTCTCGGTCGTCGACCTCGAGCGCTTCCGCCTCCCGACGCCGATCATCGTCGCGACCGGCGTCGTCGGCCTGCCGCTGCTCGTGCTCCCGGCGGTCGCGAACCACGACCTCTCGTCGCTCGTGCGAGTGCCGGTCGCCGGTGCGGCCGGCTTCGCCCTGCTCGGGGTCGTGTTCGTCGCGGCGCCTCGGGGCATGGGCTTCGGCGACGTCCGTCTCGCCGGCCTCTGCGGCGCGTTCCTCGGATGGCTCGGGTATCGCGTCGTCGCGGTCGGGCTCGTCTTCGGCTTCGTGTCCGCCGGCGCCGTCGCGGTCGTGCTGCTCGCGCTCGGGCGCGCCGGACGAAAGACGCGCCTACCGTTCGGACCGTTCCTCGCGCTCGGCACCGTCGTAGCGGTCCTCTTCGGACCCGACCTCGCGCGCGCCTGGCTCGGCTGAGCCGGGCTGCTCGCGGCGCGGGGCCGCCACCGGGCGCCGGGCGCCGGGCGGGTCCTTCTCGGTCAGCCGAGGACCGACTGGGCCATCCCCTGGCGCTGCAGCATGATGCGCAGATCGTGCGAGTTGGGCGCCGAGGCGATCGCGGCCTCGACGTCGATGGCCCCCTCGCGGAGCAGGCCGACGAGGGACTGCGCGAACGTCTGCATCCCGTAGTAGTCGCCCTCGGCCACGATCTCGGCGATGTTGCTCGTGTGCACGGGCTCGACGATGCACTGCTGGATCCGGCCGTTCACGACCATGATCTCGAGCGCGGGCACGCGCCCGGAACCGTCCGCGGTCGTGACGAGGCGCTGGCAGATCGTGCCCCGCAGCGCGCCCGCGAGCGAGAGCCGGGCCTGGCGCTGCTGGCTCGGAGGGAAGAAGTCGATGATCCGGTTCACCGTCTCGACCGAGTCGCCCGTGTGCAGCGTCGAGAGCACGAGGTGCCCCGTCTCGGCGGCCGTGAGCGCGGTCTCGACCGTCTCGGGGTCGCGCATCTCGCCGACGAGGATGACGTCGGGATCCTCGCGCAGCGCCGAGCGAAGCGCGACGTTGAAGTTGTCGGTGTCGAATCCGACCTCCCGCTGGCTGATCGACGCGAGGTTGTCCCGGTGCAGCACCTCGATCGGGTCCTCGATCGTCACGATGTGGCACTCGCGCGTCTTGTTCAGGTGGTCGATCATCGCGGCGAGCGTCGTCGTCTTGCCGCACCCGGTCGGTCCGGTCACGAGCACGATCCCGCGCGGCTCCTCCGCGAGCCGGCGCACGGCGTCCGGCAGGCCGAGCTCGGCGAGCGTCTGGGTTCCGGGCCGGACGTGACGGAAGACCATCGACACGGTGCCGCGCTGGCGGAACGCGTTGACACGGAAGCGGCCGAGCTGGGAGACCGAGTACGCGAAGTCGGCCTCCGACGACACCTCGAACCGCTGCCACACGCGCTCGTGCATGATCGCCTTCGCGAGCTCCTCGAGGTCGCCGCCGTCGATGACCCGCTGGTCCGTCATCCGGCGCAGGACGCCGTTCACGCGCATGCGCGGCGGCGAGCCGGCCTTGACGTGAAGGTCGGAGCCCTCCGCCTTCACGAGCTTGCCCAGGACCGCGTCCAGATCGTGCTGATCCATTGATCGCCCTCCTCGGGCGCTGCTAACGGACGGTCACGGATCCCGATTGAGCTGGTCGCAGATCCTCCCGAGGAAGGCGCGCAACGTCGACTCGGCGACGCGGTGGAGCAGCAGTTGGTCGACGCCCCTGCCGATCGCCCCGCCCGGCGGTTTGTACCGGGCGCGAAGCACGACCTCGGTCCTCGCGAGCCCGAACGGCGCGGCCTCGAGATCTGCGTCCAGCTGGGGAAAGAGCGATCCTGCGGCCGTCGCGCTCCACGAGAACGCGAGCAACGCCCGGTCGGCGAGGACCCGCACCGGTCCACGTTCGATCTCCACGGCCCTCGCGAGCAGCGCCGGCCAGGTCGGCGGGCCGACCCGGACCCGCAGGCGCTCGCCCTCGGCGCGCGCCGAGTCGAGCGCGCCGCCGAGCAGCGCGTCGGCCTCGCCCTCGAGGCGCGCCGCGACCCGGTCGAACGCCTGGTCGACGAGTGCGAAGTCCTGGACGAACACGCTCGGATCCGTCGGTCCGCCGCGATCGGACCCGGTCAGGAGCGGACGATCGTGACGGGACAGTGCGCGTGCTGCGCAACCTGCGCGCTCACCGAGCCGAGGAGCAGCCCCGAGAAGCCGCCGCGGCCACGCGACCCGACGACCACGAGGACGGCGTTCTTCGCCGCCTCGAGGATCTGCTCGGCCGCGGGCCCCTCACGAAGATCTCGCTCGACCGGCATCCCCGGCTTCGGGCCGAGTACGTGCACGACCTGGCGCTCGAGGTCCTCCCTCGCCGCCGGCTCGATGTCCTCGAAGGCTGCGGGCGGGAGGTACGCGCTGTAGCTCCAGGTCGGGAGGCTCCAGGAGTGCACGACCCGGAGCGAGGCGCCCCGGAGCCTCGCCTCCTCGGCCGCCCACGCGAGCGCGGCGTCCGACGCCTTGGAGCCGTCGACGCCGACGACCACGACCGGACCGTCGGCCGACTCGTCCGTACGCCCCTCGTCCTCGCGACCCACCGACCCCACGTCCACGATCGACCACCTCCGCGAGTGATGGTCGCATCAGGTTGGCGGGCGCAATAGGGCCGTTCGGACCTGTTCGCGCGGCGGGCGCGGGACGGTCAGCCGAGCTCGTTGCGCGCGGACTGGGCCCGGCGCTCGGCGAGGCGGGCGGCGTACGCGGCGGCCTCCGAGCGCCGGCCCATCCCGAGCTTCGCGAGGAGGTTCGACACGTAGTTCTTCACGGTCTTCTCGGCGAGGAAGAGCTCGGCCCCGATCTGCCGGTTGGTCTTGCCCGCGGCGATGAGCTCGAGGATCTCGCGCTCGCGCGGGGTGAGACGGTCCGCGCCGTCCTGCTCCGCGTGCGAGCGCCGGAGCTCCTCGAGGACGCGGCGCGTCGTCGCGGAGTCGATGAGGGTTCGCCCGGAGGCGACCGACCGGACCGACGCGACGAGCTCGTTCCCGTGGATCTGCTTCAGCACGTAGCCGGACGCGCCCGCCATCACGGCGCGGGCGAGCGCGTCGTCGTCGGCGAACGACGTGAGGATGAGGCAGGCGACCTCGGGGTGCCGGGAGCGGATCTCCCGGCAGACGTCGACGCCGTCGCCGTCGGGGAGCCGGACGTCGAGGACGGCCACGTCCGGGCGCACCTCGCCGATCGCCTCGAGTGCCTCCGCGGCGGTCGCGGCCTCGCCGACGACGACGAGGTCCTCGTCGGTCTCGATGAGGCGCCGGACGCCCTCACGGACGATCTCGTGATCGTCGAGGAGGAAGACGCGAGTCACCATGGGGGACAGTCTGCCCGATCGACGGCCACCGCACGGTGCCTGCCGAGGTGGCACAATCGCGACAGTGCCCTACCACGAGATCCGCGACCCGGACCAGCTCCAGGCGCTCCTCGACGCGGTCGCGGTCATCCAGTCGGAGCTGGACCTGCCGCGCGTGCTCCGGCGCATCGTCGAAGTCGCGTGCTCGCTCACCGACGCCCGCTACGGCGCGCTCGGGATACTCGACGCCTCGGGCAAGCACCTGTCCGAATTCGTCCACGTCGGCATCGACGAAGGGACCGCTACGGGCATCGGCCACCTGCCGACCGGCGAGGGCATCCTCGGCGTGCTCATCGTCGACCCGACGCCGTTGCGCCTCGCCGAGATCGCCGCGCACCCCGACTCGGTCGGCTTCCCGCCGGGGCACCCGCCGATGCGGACCTTCCTCGGCGTTCCACTCCGGGTGCGCGACGACGTCTACGGCAACCTCTACCTCACGGAGAAGCGGTCGGGAGAGTTCACGAAGACCGACGAGATCCTCGTCGAAGCGCTCTCGGGGATCGCGGGGATCGCGGTCGACAACGCGCGCCTGCAGGCGCGCCTCGCCGAGCTCGCGCTGAGCTCGGACCGCGAGCGCATCGCGCGCGACCTGCACGACACCGTGATCCAGCGCCTGTTCGCGACCGGGCTCTCGCTCCAGTCGTCCCTCCCGCTCGTCGACGAGCCGGCGCTCCGCTCCCGGATCGAGGAGGCGGTCACGAGCCTCGACGACACGATCCGCCAGGTCCGCACGACGATCTTCGCGCTCGAGCCGCCACCCGCGGTCGAGCGCAGCGTGCGCGCGCGCGTCCTCGACATCTGCGCGGAGGCGGCGAGGACGCTCGGCTTCGAGCCCGAGGTCCGCTTCGCCGGCGCGGTCGACCGGAGCATCGACGCCGACCTCGCTCCCGAGCTGCTGTCGACGCTTCGCGAGGCGCTGTCGAACGTCGCGCGCCACGCGGTGGCCGGCCGGGTCTCGGTCGAGCTGTCCTCGGGCATCGACGTCCGCCTCGAGGTCACCGACGACGGCGTGGGGATCCCGGCGGCCCCGGACGGCTCGGGCCGAGGGGGTCGGGGTCTTGCGAACATGGCGCACCGCGCCGAGGCGCTCGGCGGCACCTTCGCCGCCGGTCCGGGGCCCGACGGCGGGACGGTGGTCGCGTGGCAGGTGCCGCTCGCGCGTTGAGCTCGGGCGGTGGCCCTCCGGACGCGGCACCACCCGGCCCGATGGAACTCCGGGCCGGGTGGTGGCCTCGCCAGGAGCCGGCGAGCCTGGTGGGGGGTCAGACGGTCGTCAGCTCCCGATTCTCCGCGGCATGTGCGAGGAGCTCAGCGCTCTCGGGCACCTTGCGGGAGTGCACGAAGCCGAGCGCCACGAGCAGTGCCATGACACCGGCGAGGACGAAGGACGCGATCGCCGCCCACAGGGCGATGACCGCGAACTGCGAGAAGCCGTACGCCTCGAGTAGCAGGCCGCGAAGCGTGGTCCCACGGAACGTGGTCTGGACCTCGGCGGCGAGCGCCGCGTTCTTCGGGGCCGCCATCGACGCCGCGCTCACCTTCGAGTACACGCCGCCGTACGGCATCTCGGACAGGTGCACCGCGATGAAGTGGTTCGCGTACGCCTCGGCCTGGGCGCCGGTCGTGAGCTGCTGGCCCGCGTACTTGAGCAGGTAGGGCTTCATCCCGGGCGTGATCTCCGTGCCCGGCTTCGCGTTCGCGAACGCTGCCTTGCTGGGGAAGAAGATCTGCTGCTGGGCGAGCTGGTTGTGGACGTTTGACGTCGCGAAGCTGTTTCCCCAAAGGAGCAGGGATCCGGCGACCAGAAGCACCACCACGATCACTGCCCCCACTGCGCTTGCCAGAACATCGAATACCTTGCGTCGCATCTCGTGCTCCTCTCGTGAAAACGATCTGGGAACACGATGCCGTGCCGGGCTCCGCGGCAACAGGGTCGAACGACCCGGCCGGAGGGCCCAACTCTCGCGGCGCCCGTCGGCGCCGCGCCGTCACCCCCGGCGGCGGAGCAGCGTCTCGTCCCCCGGGCTCAGGCGGTCCGAGGCCGTGTTCGCCTGGTGCCAGTAGGGATAGACCATGCGCGGCGCGCTCACCGCGTCGAGCCGAGCGCGCTCGTCGGACGCGAGCGTCCAGTCCACCGCGCCGAGGTTGTCGGCGAGCTGCGCCTCGGTGCGTGCGCCGACGACGACCGGGCTCACCGCGGGCGTGGCGAGCAGGTAGGCGAGCGCGGCCTGGGCAGGGGACCGCCCGTGCGCGGTCGCGACCTCAACGACCTCGGCCCGCTCCTCGTCGAGATCGGCGGACCGCCCGTGCGCGGTCGCGACCTCGGTGAGCGCCTCGACGATGTCGTACATCCGCCCCTCGTCGTGGACGGGGGGCTCCTTCCACTGCGACGAGCTCGCGTGGCGGGCGCCCGCGGGCGCCGCCTCGCCGCGCCGGTACTTGCCCGAGAGAAGCCCGCCCGCGAGCGGGCTCCACACGAATGCCGAGCCCCTCGTCGACCGGCGTACGACCGTCGCGCTCGTGGACCTGGTAGAGGTCGATGTAGTCGGTGTCGAGCCGGCGGAGGCTCGCCTCGCAGGCGCGCACGAGGTAGCCGCGCGCGAGCCCGCCCTCGTTCGGTCCGCCGTCGAGCGCGAACCTCGCCTTCGTCGCGAGCACGACGCGGTCGCGGCGGCCTGCGAGCACCTCGCCGACGGTCTCCTCGGAGCGCCCGAGCGAGTAGACGTCCGCCGTGTCGACGACGTTCGCTCCCGGGTCGAGCGCCATGTCGACGATCCGCCGAGCCTCGTCCACCTCGGAGGTCCCGACCTGAGCGAGGCCGCCTCGTCCTCCGAAGGACGAACGCAGGCTACCGGACGGCCGCGATCCGGTTCCGGCGCGACCGGGTCAGAACCGGCGCGTCCTAAGCGGTCACGTGCGCTGCGGCGCCGGAGGCGAGCCTCACCTCGAGCACGCTGTCGAGGGGAGCGAGCGGTCCGGTCGTCTCGCCGCCGACGAGCCACGCGCGGCCGCCGAGCACGACCGCGCCGGCGTCGCTCCTCGGATAGCGGAGCGTGCCGGCCGCGGCGACCGCGCCGGTCTTCGGGTTCACGCGCCACATGTGGCTCGAGAGTGCCGTTCCGGTGCGCCCCCCGAGCACGTAGATCTCGCCGCCAAGCACGACCGCGCTCGCGTGCCCGAGGGTGACCGGGAGGTGCCCGACCACGACGGTCCGGCCGGTCTGCGGGTCGAAGCGCTGGATGTCGCTCGTCTGGCTGCTCGCGCTGTTCTGCCCCGCCCCGGTGTCGCCTCCGACGACCCACACGTCACCCGCGGCCGCGGCGACCGCGCCGTAACGGACCGGCTGGACGAGCCGGCCGACCTGGCGGAACCGGACTCCGTCCGAGGTCTCGAGGATCGACGACTCGAGCGCGGCGCCGTCGTAGCCGCCGACGACGTACGCCCGCCCGGCGAGCACCGTCGCGGACAGGTCCGAGCGGGGCGCCGGGAGCGAGCCGACCGTCGCTGCGCTCGCGGCCCGAGGCGACCACGCCTGGACCGTGGCGACCGTCGAGTACGAGCCGCCGCCGAACACGAACGCGCGGTGGTCGACGAACGCGCCCGCCGCGTCGTGCACCGCGGACGAGAGGGATCCCGCACGCGTCGTCGACCCGTTCGCGAGGTCGACGGTCCAGATGTCGGACGTGGACGTGTCGCCGGTCGCGAGCCCGCCGAGGATGACGAGCCCGCCGCCGTACGGGACGACGACCGCGCGCGACACCGGCGCGCCGAGATGCCAGGGAGCGAGAAGGACCGCGAGGTGCTCGGCCGGTGCGCGCGTGCCCGTCGCCGCAGTGCCGGCGCGCGTCGCCGCAGTGCCGGCGCGCGTCGGGGCGGCGGCGCCACCACCACCGGTCGCGGCGCGCACGCCGAGCGCGACCACCACGGCGGTGCCGAGGAGCGCGGCCCAGCGCCGCACGAGCACGCCCGTCGGAGGGCGCCGGCGAGCACGTGACGGCCCGCGTCCGTGGTCCACCATCGCCCCGACGACCTCCCGTGTGCGCGCCCGCCGTCGCCGGCGACCGTGTGCCGGAGCACAGCGCCCCAGACGCCCTGGAGTGTAGGGACCCGGCGGCTGCGAGCGAGGGCGCGCCGGCGTGGGACTCGACCTCGAGAGCGCCCGCAGCCGCCCCCGGCATCTCGGCGTGCGCCCGGCCGCCGCGCGGGTACCGTTGGCCATGGCTCGCTTCACGCTCCACGCGGTCGCGCCGAACCGGCCCGACGTCGTCGCGGCGGTCACCCAGTCGCTCGCGGACATCGGTTGCAACCTCGAGGACTCGCGCATCTCGCTCCTTCACGGCCAGCTCTCGATCGTGCTCGCGCTCGAAGCGCTGGGGATCTCGGACGGCACGGCGGTCGAGGAGGCGCTCACCCCGCTGCTCGAGGAGCTCGCGCTCCAGCTATTCGTGCGCCCGATCCCCGACGGGGGGGACGACCTCGACCTCGGCAACCTCGTCGAGATCTCGGTGCGCGGTGCGGACCGGCCCGGGACGGTCGCCCGCGTCGCCCGCGCGGTGGCGGCCGCGGGGGGGAGCATCGTCGACCTCGCCGGCCAGGTGGTCGCGCAGGACACGGCGAGCCCGTCGCGCCTCGAGATCACCGCCGCGCTGGCCCCGCAGGCCGTGCCTCGCCTGCGCGCCGCGCTCGAGGACGTCGCGACGGACCTGGGCGTGACCTGGGACGTCCGCGAGCGATCCGGCCGCGCGACCTAGGCCCGCCACGGTGCGGCCGCCCGCCGGCCGAGGCCGCGCGTGGCAGTGCGCGTGCGAGAATGGCAGTGAGGAGGTGCGATATGCGCATCGCGATCGTCGCACCACCGTGGCTTCCAGTGCCACCAGGCGGCTACGGCGGGACGGAAGCGGTGCTCGACACGCTCGCGCGCGGGCTGGTCGCCCGCGGCCACGACGTCCTTCTCTGCACGACGGGGGACAGCACCTGCCCAGTCGAGCGGACCTGGGTGTTCAGCTCCGCGCTCGGCATCGGCACGGGCGGGAGCGTCTCGGAGATCCGTCACGTGATCCACGCGTACGACCAGGCCGCCGGATCGGACATCGTCCACGACCACACGCTCGTCGGACCTCTCTACTCGGCCGCGATGCCCGGTCTGCCCGTGGTCACTACGAACCACGGTCCGTTCGGGCCGGAGCTCATCGACTTCTACCGGGCAATCGCGCCGCGCGTCCCCGTGATCGCGATCTCCCGCCACCAGGCGTCGACCGCGATCGGCGTCGAGATCGCGGCGACGATCCACCACGGGATCGACGTCGACGAGTTCCCCGTCGGCCGGGGTGCAGGTGGCTACGCGCTCTTCCTCGGCCGGATGCACCCCGGCAAGGGCGTCGACGCCGCGGCCCGCGCGGCGCGCGCCGCGGGGGTCCCGCTGCGGATCGCGGGCAAGATGCGCGAACCCGACGAGATCGCGTACTTCGACGCGCAGGTGCGGCCGCTGCTCTCCAACGAGATCACCTACGTCGGCGAGGTCGAGCGCGACGAGAAGGTCGCGCTCCTGGGCGACGCGATGTGCCTGCTGAATCCCATCGTCTGGCCCGAGCCGTTCGGCATGGTGATGATCGAGGCGCTCGCGTGCGGAACGCCGGTCGTGACGACACGCTTCGGTGCGGCGCCCGAGATCGTCGACGACGGCGTCGTCGGCTACCTGTGCGACTCTGAGCCCGAGCTCGAGCGGTCGCTCCTGCGCGCGGGCGGGCTCGACCGCGCCGCCTGCCGGCGCCGCGTCGCCGAACGGTTCTCCGCCACGCGCATGGTCGACGAGCACGTCGCGCTCTACGAGCGGCTGCTCGACGGGCACCCGGGGACCCTCGCGGGCGCGTCGATGCGTGGCGCCGCGTGAGCCGGGCGCGGCGAGCACGGCACGGGTGAGCACCGCCCGAACCTTCACCGGCGAGCCGACGGTCAGCGGCCTCGTCGGCGCGGTGACCCTCGTCGAGGGGAACTCGTTCGCGATCTCGTCACAGGGCGGCGACATCGAGCCCGGAAGTGCGCACGGCCTGTTCCACGCCGACACGCGATTCGTCTCCTGTTGGCGGCTTCGCGTCGACGGCGAGCCGCTGCAGGACCTCGCGGTCGTCCCGTTGGACCCGTTCGCGGCGACGTTCGTCGCGCGAGGTGTTCCGCACGATGGGCGGTCGGAGAGCACGATCCTCGTAACGCGCAGCCGGTTCGTCGGGAACGGCATGCGCGAGGACCTCGTCGTGCGGAACCTCGCGCACGCACCGGTCGAGGTCTCGATCGCGATCGACCTCGACACGGACTTCGCGCACATCTTCGAGGTGAAAGAGGGTCGCGTCCAGGCCCGCGGCGAGCACACGGTGCGCGCAGAGGACACCACGCTCACGTTCTCGAACGCCCACCGGGGCGTGACGCGCCGACTCGTCGTCGACTTCCCCCCGATGGCCGTCGTCACCTTGCGCCGCGCCACGATGGACGTGACGGTGCCGCCGCTCGGCGAGTGGCGCGCGTGCTTCGAGTTCCGCGCGGAGATCGACGACGAGCCGATCGACCTGCGCTACCGCTGCGGGGAGCCGGTCGAGCACTCGGAGCCCGTGACGCGCCTGCGCTCCTGGGAGCAGTCGGCGCCGCGGGTGAGGACGGGCCAGGAGGGTCTCGCGGCGACGTTCGACCAGAGCGTCCTCGACCTCGGGGCGCTGCGCATATTCGACCCGGACGACGAGACCCGAGCGGTCGTCGCGGCTGGCGCCCCCTGGTTCATGACGCTGTTCGGCCGGGACTCCCTCTTCACGGGCCTGATGACACTCGCCGTCGACCCGACGCTCGCGGAGGGGATCCTGCTCACGCTCGCGCGACTCCAAGGAGAGCGGGTCGACCCGGTGAGCGAGGAGGAGCCGGGAAAGATCCTCCACGAGATCCGCCACGGGATCGCCGCGGGGGGCAACCGACGCAGCGGCTCCATCTACTACGGGTCGATCGACGCGACGCCGCTGTTCGTCGTGGTGCTCGGCGAGCTCTACCGATGGGGCGCGTCACCCGAGCTGATCGAGCGACTGCTTCCCCACGCGGACCGCGCGCTCGCGTGGGTCGACGAGTACGGCGACCGAGACGGCGACGGGTTTGTCGAGTACGCGCGCTCGACTCCGGCGGGCCTCGCGAACCAGGGGTGGAAGGACTCCTTCGACGGCGTGAACTTCGCCGACGGCACGATCGCCGAGCCGCCGATCGCGCTGTGCGAGGTCCAGGGCTACGTCTACCGGGCGCTCTGCGCGCGAGCGGAGATCGCGCGCGGCGCCGGCGACGAGGCGACCGCGTCGCGGTGCGAGGCCCGCGCCGCCGCCCTGAAGGTCGCGTTCAACGAGCGCTTCTGGCTCGAGAACCGCGGCCACTTCGCGGTCGGCCTCGACCGGGACAAGCGCCCGATCGACGCGCTCACGTCCAACCTCGGCCACTGCCTGTGGACCGGAATCGTCGACGCGGACAAGGCGGCGTCGGTCGCGGTCCACCTGAGCGGTCCGGAGATGTTCACCGGGTGGGGCCTGCGAACCCTCGGTTCGTCCATGGGCGCGTACAACCCGGTGAGCTACCACAACGGCTCGGTGTGGCCCCACGACAGTGCGATCGGTGCCGCCGGGCTCATGCGCTACGGCTTCGTCGACGAGGCGCTCGCGGTCGCGCGCGGGGTGCTGCGCGTCGCCGAGGCCTTCGGCGGTCGCCTGCCCGAGCTGCTCTGCGGGTTCGCGGACGACGATTTCGAGCTCCCCGTCCGCTACCCGACCTCGTGCTCGCCCCAGGCATGGGCCTCGGCGACGCCGCACTGGCTCGTGCGCACGATCCTGCTCCAGCTCGACCCGGCGATCCCCGACGGGGTCGTCTGGCTCGCACCGCGCATACCGGACGACATCGGGCCGCTCGCGCTCGACAACGTGCCGCTCGCGGGCTCGCGCATCTCGATCGACGCCCTCGGGACGAGCGCGCGGGTCCACGGGTTGCCGAGCGGTCTCCGGGTGCACGCCGAGGTGCGTCCCCGCTTCACGTGACCCCGGAGACGGCCGGGAGCGCCGCACGAGCGACGGCCCCGACTCGGCGGACGGCTGCGACGGCCTCGACTTCGACGAGCTCGTCGGGGTAGCCGAGGGTGGCAACTCCCAGCAGCGCTCGGGTCGTCGTGGTCGTCGAACGCGCCGCGCACGACGTTCCAGGCGGCGAGGAGGTCCTCGCGTCGGCTGCTCTCTCAGCCCAAGGCAACTCACTCGTTCCCGCGACTAGGTCGCTCGGAAGCTTCGTCGCGATGTCGCCGAGGCGTCCCACCACTGCCTCGCCTGCGAGGCGAAGCGGACGTTGGGCCGCCCGGCGATCCTGGCCGAGGGCCACCAGCGCGGCGGCCGCGTCGACGGCCTCGGCCAAGTCCTCCAGGAGGTCATCGAAGTTCCGGCGAGCGGCCATCACAGATCAATCGCCTCCTCGCTGATGCGGTGATGGCGCGGTCGGAGACCCCCGGTCGAGATCACATCGACGGGTATCCCCAACAAGGCCTCCAGATCTTGGGTGAGCCCCACCTGATCGAGAAGCGACGCCTCCGCCTTGAAGTCAACGAGGAGGTCGACGTCGCTGGACGGTCCGGCATCGCCTCGGGCAACGGACCCGAAGACCCGCACCCGCGACGCGTG
>DAHUXW010000105.1 GCA_027306925.1 Acidimicrobiaceae bacterium
GTGGCGGGCGCGTCGCCGGCGCTCCGGTCGGCCCGCGCGTGGCCGTCCGGCTAGGAGTCGCGCGGCGCCGGAGGGCGGAGGTCGACCCGGAGCGTGAGCACGCCGTCCTCGAGCCCGGCCTCGGCGTCCGCGAGCATCGCGAAGTCCATGTAGTCGAGCTCCATCTGCTCCATGATCCGGCGCCGCTCCGCGCCCTCGACCGGCGGGAGGCCGCGGCGCCGGACCGCGGCGGCACGCTCCCGGAAGCGGGCGGTCATTGCCGTGGGGTCGAACTGCTCGGGCATCTCACCACGCTAACCTCGGTCGCGGACGAGGTCGCGGCGGTGTCCCGCTCGGCCGGAAGCCTCCGGTTCCGACCGCCCCGACCTGGGTCCGGCGGTATGATTCGACGCTGGCACCAAGGTCTCGACGTGAGGTCGGCCGTTGGGTCGCGCCGGAGTCGGGACGCCCGGCCCTGCGGCGGCCGGCGCGCTCGCCCTCGAGCGGGGAGCTGAACGTGAAGAAGGGACGTCACCGGCGCTTCGAAGAGGCGCGAAGCCTCAAGCGCGCCGTCGAGGTCGTCGTCGAGCCATGCCCGGAGTGCGGAGCGGACCCGGAGGACGACCACGCGAGCTGGTGCATGTACGAGGCGGCCGAGCTCGACGAGGACGACGAGGAGCATGCCGGCCCGCTCGGCTGACGCGGCCGGGCGCCGCGCCCGAGCTCCTCAGGTGCGCGCTCGTGACCTGCGTCGCACGACCGGGTGCTCGAGCAGGACGCCGCTCGCGACCCGCGGGGCGAGGTAGGCGGCGAGCAGGTCGTAGGGGGCGCGGCCCACGAGCCCGACGAGCTCGTCCGCGAGCGTCAGGTACACGGGGCCGGACGCGCTGAACGCCTCGGGCGCGTCCGTGCACCACCAGTGGAAGTCCTCGCCCGCCGGGCCCCAGTGGCGCCGGTCCCACTCGCCGACGCGCGACGTCACGTGGCCGGTCGCCTCGTCGGTGGAGTCCTCGCGCCGCAGCGGGAGCTGCCAGCAGACGTCGGGTTTCATGCTCGCCGGGGGAACCGAGCGCTCGATCGCCGCCCGGTGGAGCGCGCACCCCGGACCGCCGGGGAAGCCGGGGCGGTTCAAGAAGACGCACGCGTCGTCGACGAGCCGGGTCGTCACGTCGCCGTCGCGCCGGGCGATCGGGCCGCGCGCCTTCGCGAGCGCCCGGTGCTGCCACTGCTCGGCCGTCAGCGTCTTCGCCGCTCGCTCGACGCGCCGGACGTCGTCCTCGTCCGCGAAGTGCGCGCCGTACGAGCAGCAGCCCTCCGCGCGGTCGGCTGCGGGGCCCGTGAGCACGCCCTTGCAGCCGTCGCCGTAGACGCAGCGCCACCGGCTCGCGAGGAACGTCACGTCGAACATCCACGTGCGGTCTTCGTCCGGGTCGGCGAAGCTCACCCACTCGTGCACGTCGCTCGGCCCGGCCACGGCGGCAACCGTAGCGAAACGGGGGGCGCGGCCCGGGACGCTCAGCGAGCGACCGTGCTCGCGGGGACGAGCCGCGTCGCGACGACGACCTGCGACGCGGTGGGCTCCGCGCAGCAGAACCACGACTCGGAGAGCCGCGGGCGCACTCCCGGGCGCGTGGTCGCACGTGAGGCGGGCGCGCCGGGGTCCGCGGCGCCCGCGGCGTCGAACGTGAGCGAGCGCACCGCGTCGTAGGTCTCGGCCGCCGGCTCGCCGCGCGCCGCGGCCTGCTCGGTGCGCGCCGCGACGGCGGCCTGGAGCTCGTCGACGTGCGGCTCCACGGACTCCCATCTCCACCCGAGCGCGTCGGGGTCGTAGCCGCGCAGCGAGGCCGAGAGCACGGCATCGGGCTCGCGGAGCAGCAGGGAGCCCGGGGGCAGGAGCAGCCGGATCCCGTACTGGACCGCGTCGACGCTCTCGACGAGGTCGTACGCGGCCACGAAGTCGAGAAGGTCGACGACGTCCGCGACCGTCGTCCAGGGAGTGAACGGGAGGAACGACGGGCGGGGCTCGATCCCGCAGCCGCGCAGCACGCGCACGGCCTCGGCCGCGTCGGGTGCGCGGTGCCCCTTGTCCAGCGCGGCGAGGACGCGCTCGCTCGTCGACTCGAACGCCGAGACGACGAACGTGCACCCGAAGCGCGCGAGCTCGCCCACGACCTCGCGGTGCGCGAGCACGTGGCTCACCTTGATCGTCGCGTCGAAGCTCACGTCCGGGTGCCGCTCGTGGAGCGCGCGGGCGACCCGAAGGGCGTGGGCCGGGCGGTTGAGGAAGTCCGGGTCCGCGAAGTGGACGTGGCCGGCGCCCGCGGCGACGACCTGGTCGACGTCCGCCAGCACGGCGACGAGCGGGACGACCCGAGTGCGGCCGTCGTAGACGGTCGGCACCGGGCAGTGCGTGCACCGGTGCGAGCAGCCGCGGCTCGACTCGACCCCGCCGACGAGCCGGTCCGGCGCGTCGGAGACGAGGCGCGCGTAGCGCGAGAGCGGTGGCACGAGCGTCCGGTCGGGCACGGGCGGCGCCCCCGGCGTGCCGGCCGCGGTGCTCGACCTCGGCCGGCCGATCTCCACGCGGACCTCGGGCCCGCTGGGCGCCGCCGCGCGTCGGACGCCGAGCGACCCCGCCCAGTCGAGCAGCGCGCCGTCGCTCTCG
>DAHUXW010000034.1 GCA_027306925.1 Acidimicrobiaceae bacterium
GCGGTCGCGGCACGACACGCGGCCGTCGCGGTCGCGGCACGACACGCGGCCGTCGCGGTCGCGGCACGACACGCGGCCGTCGCGGTCGCGGCACGACACGCGGCCGTCGCGCGGAGGCAACCCGCCGTTCACACGCCCTGCCTAGGCTGCGAGCATGGCCAGCTTCGTCATGCGGGTCTGGCTCGCGGACCGTCCGGGCGCCCTCGGCGCCATCGCGAGCCGGATCGGTGCGGTGGGAGGCGATGTCGTCGGCATCGACATCCTCGAGCGTGGGGACGGACGGGTCATCGACGAGCTCACGATCGACCTTCCGACCGAGGAGCTGATCCCGCTCATGCTCGCGAAGGTCGGCGAGCTCGACGCGGTCGACGTCGAGGACGTGCGCGGCGTCGTCGCCGGCCTTCCGCACCCCGTCGTCGACGCGCTCGAGGTCGCCGCGGACCTGCTCGGCGAGCGCTCGGTCGGGAGCCTCTTCGAGGCGCTCGTCGCCGGCGTGGGAACGACCTACGGGGCCGAGTGGGTCGCGGTCGTCGATCCCGAGGGACCGGTCGTGCTGAGCTCCTCCGAGGGCGCGCCGCCGGGCCCGTGGCTCGAGGCCTTCGTCACCGGGACCCGGTCCGCGGCGAAGGACTCGGGCGCCGCGGCGTCAGCGAGCGACGTCGCGTGGGCCGGGCTCGAGGTGTCCGGGCTCGCGCTGCTCGTGGGCCGGTCCGGGCGGATGTTCCGCGCACGCGAGCGTCGACAGCTCGCGACGCTCGCCCGGGTCGCCGACCACCGCTGGCGCGAGCTCGTGACGCTCGACGGCATGCGCGCGCACCCCGCCCGCTCCTCCTGAGGCGTCGCCCGCGCCCGGCGCCCGCGCCCGCTCGGGCGTCGGGCACCTGCTCCGACCAGCGAGATCACGCCGTCCACCGCCACGAGCTCCGGGATGTAGCCGAGTTGACAATGGACGGCTCAACTTCGTTATAATCGGCATCGGACAGTTCGTGCGCCGAGGTCCCGAGCGGGCCGGGCGCGCGTCTTCAGGCGATTGAGCACGTAGGAATCGGAGGCACCACCCATGCCCAAGGCGGTCGGCATCGACCTCGGAACGACCAACTCGGTCGTGAGCGTCCTCGAAGGAGGCGAGCCCACGGTCATCCCGAATGCCGAGGGCGGGCGCACGACCCCGTCGGTCGTCGGCTTCACGAAGTCCGGCGAGGTGCTCGTCGGCGAGGTCGCGAAGCGGCAGGCGATCACGAACCCCGAGCGCACCGTGCGCTCCGTGAAGCGCCACATCGGCACCTCGTGGACGATCGACATCGACGGCAAGGCGTACACGCCGCAGGAGATCTCGGCGAGGATCCTGCAGAAGCTGAAGCGGGACGCGGAGGCCTTCCTCGGCGACACCGTGACCCAGGCCGTGATCACGGTCCCCGCGTACTTCGACGACAGCCAGCGCACCGCGACGAAGGAGGCCGGCCAGGTCGCCGGGCTCGAGGTGCTGCGAATCATCAACGAGCCGACGGCCGCCGCGCTCGCGTACGGCCTCGACAAGGAGACGGTCGCGGACGAGACCGTCCTCGTGTTCGACCTCGGCGGCGGCACCTTCGACGTGTCGATCCTCGAGATCGGCGAAGGCGTGTTCGAGGTCAAGGCCACGGCCGGCAACTCGCACCTCGGCGGCGACGACTGGGACCAGCGCGTCATCGACTGGCTCGTGAAGACGTTCAAGGACACCGAAGGCGTCGACCTGTCGACCGACAAGATGGCGATCCAGCGCCTGAAGGAGGCCGCGGAGAAGGCGAAGATCGAGCTGTCCGCGGTCCAGGAGACGACGATCAACCTGCCGTTCATCACCGCGACCTCCGAGGGCCCGAAGCACCTCGACCTCAAGCTCACGCGGGCGAAGTTCCAGGAGCTGACCGAGGACCTGACCGAGGCGTGCCGCGGCCCGTTCGAGCAGGCGATCACCGACGCCGGGCTGTCGAAGTCCGACATCGACCACGTCGTGCTCGTCGGGGGCTCGACGCGCATGCCCGCGATCCAGGAGCTCGTGCACAACCTGAGCGGCAAGGAGCCGCACAAGGGCGTGAACCCGGACGAGGTCGTCGCGGTCGGCGCGGCGATCCAGGCCGGCGTGCTGAAGGGCGAGGTGAAGGACGTCCTCTTGCTCGACGTCACGCCGCTCAGTCTCGGCATCGAGACCAAGGGCGGGATCATGCACCGCCTCATCGAGCGCAACACGACCATCCCGACGAAGCGCTCGGAGGTGTTCACCACGGCGGAGGACAACCAGCCGTCGGTGGAGATCCACGTCCTCCAGGGCGAGCGCGAGATGGCGATGTACAACAAGACGCTCGGCAAGTTCCAGCTCGTCGACCTGCCGCCGGCCCCGCAGGGCCTCCCGCAGATCGAGGTGACCTTCGACATCGACGCGAACGGCATCGTCCACGTCTCCGCGAAGGACCGCGCGACGGGCAAGGAGCAGTCGATGACGATCACCGGCCAGTCCTCGCTCCCGAAGGACGACATCGAGCGCATGGTCCGCGACGCCGAGGCGCACGCCGCCGACGACAAGCGGCGCAAGGAGGAGGCCGAGACGCGCAACTCCGCGGACTCGCTCGTCCACCGGACCGAGAAGCTGCTGAAGGACGAGGGTGAGAAGTTCACCGGCGACGAGAAGGACAAGGTGGAGTCCGCCCTGAAGGCGCTGAAGGAGGCGCTCGCCGGCACCGACCTCCCGGCCGTGCGCGACGCGCACGAGGCGCTCGTGAGCGCGTCGCAGGCGTTCGCCCAGCGGCTCTACGAGCAGGCGGCGCCGAGCGGTGCGGCCACCGGGGCCGGCGGTCAGTCGGGCGCCGCGCCGAGCGACGACGAGGTCGTCGACGCCGAGATCGTCGACGAGCCCGGCGCGGCCGAGGCATGACCGGCGAGGATGCCCTTGCCGAGCGCGACCGCGACGGCGAGGACGGCGAGGACGACACGGAGCAGCCCGGCGCCGAGGCGGCCGGTGCCGAGCCGGAGCTCGAGCTCGACCCCGGTTCGCCCGAGGGCCCCGGTTCGCCCGAGGGCTCCGGTCCGACCGAGCAGGAGGGCGGGGTGGCGGAGGCCACAGCAGCGCCCGGGGCGGGCGCCCTCGATCTCGTGGCCGCGGAGCGTGACGAGTACCTCGACGCGCTCCGCCGGCTCCAGGCGGACTTCGAGAACTTCCGCAAGCGCACCGCTCGCCAGCAGGCGGAGACGTTCGACCGGGCCTCCGAGGCCGTGATCGAGCGCCTGCTCCCAGCCCTCGACGCGCTCGACCTCGCGCTCGCCCACGCGGGCGAGAAGGGCGAGCCGCCGACGGACCTCGAGGTCGCGTTCGCGCAGATCGGCAACCTCCTGCGCGACGTGCTCGCGAAGGAGGGGCTCGAGCGCATCGACTCGACGGGGGTCGCGTTCGACCCCACGGTCCACGACGCGGTCGCGCACGTGCCCGCCGGCGAGGAGGACGGTGTCGCGACGGACGTGTCCGGACCGGCAGTCGTCGAGACGCTCCGGACCGGCTACCGGCTGAAGGGGCGCGTGCTTCGCCCCGCGATGGTGAAGGTGCGAGCCTGACCCGGTTGGGTGCGCGCCCGACGCGGGTGGCGGGGCACGTGGCGCGCGAAGGTGCCGCCGCAGCGAGGAGCAGGGTGAGTGGTAGCGCAGCGTGAGTGGTTCGAGACCGACTACTACAAGGTGCTCGGTGTCCCGCAGGACGCGGACGACAAGGCGCTCACGCGCGCCTACCGCAAGCTCGCGAAGCAGTACCACCCCGACGCGAATCCCGGCTCCGAGGACCGCTTCAAGGAGATCAGCGCCGCGTACGACGTGCTCGGGGACCCGCAGAAGCGCAAGGAGTACGACGAGGTCCGGCGTTCGGGCGCGGCCGGCGCGGGCTTCGGCCAGCCCGGAGGGTTCAACTTCAAGGTCGACGACCTGTCCGACCTGTTCGGCGGCCTCTTCCGCCAGCCGCAGAGCGGGCGAAGGCGGGGCGCCGCTGCCGGCGCGGGCCCCCAGCGCGGCACGGACCTCGAGGCGGAGCTCCACCTGTCGTTCGAGGAGGCCGTCGAGGGCGCGGTGACGTCGGTCCACGTCCGGACCAACGTGCCGTGCGCGACGTGCGGTGGCAGCGGCTCGAAGCCGGGCACGACGCCCGTGAGCTGCCCGCGCTGCGGCGGGCGCGGCGTGCTCAACGACAACCAGGGGCTCTTCTCGCTTTCGACACCGTGTCCGGAGTGCCACGGTCGCGGCACGAAGATCACCGACCCGTGCCCGACGTGCTTCGGCACGGGCGTGCAGCGGCGCGAGCGCCAGGTCAAGGTGAGGATCCCGGCTGCGGTCGACGACGGCCAGCGCATCCGGATCAAGGGGCGCGGCGAGCCCGGCGCCGGCGGTGGCCCGCCGGGCGACCTGTTCGTCACCGTGCGCGTCGAGCCGCACCCGCTCTTCGGCCGCCGCGGGCGGGACCTCACGCTGTCGGTCCCGGTCACCTTCCCGGAGGCTGCGCTCGGCGCGACGATCACCGTGCCGTCGCTCGGCGCGCCCGTGAGCCTGAAGGTCCCCCCGGGGAGCAAGCCGGGCAGGACGCTTCGGGTCCGCGGGCGCGGGCTGCACCAGGCGGGTCAGCGGGGCGACCTCCTCGTGACCCTCGACGTCGTCGTCCCGAGCGAGCTGAGCGATGCCGAGCGCAGCGCGCTCGAGGCGCTCGCGAAGGCGTCCCACGGCTCGCCGCGGGCGCACCTCGGGGTGTGACGGCAATGGCTCGCACCGGCGTCGGCGCGCACTCGACGCGCGCGGTGTACGTGATCTCGGTCGCGGCGGAGCTCGCAGGCGTCCACCCGCAGACGCTCCGGATCTACGAGCGCAAGGGGCTCCTCGAGCCCGCGCGCACGGGCGGTGGGAGCCGCCGGTACTCCGACGAGGACATCGCGCAGATGCGCCGGATCCAGGAGCTCACGAACGCGGGGGTCAACCTCGAGGGGGTGCGGCGCCTCCTCGCGCTCGAGGCCGACCTCGAGCAGGCGCGCGCCGAGCTCGAGCGCGTGCGCGCCGAGGCGCTCGACGCGATCGAGCGCACGCATCGTCACTACCGGCGCGACCTGGTCCCGTTGCGCGCGGAACGGCTACCCGCACGCTGGCGCGGCTGACCGGCGCGGGGATCGGACCGGAACAGGAGCACCGAACCGTATGGCACTCGACCCGAACCGCTGGACGCTGAAGACCCAGGAGGCGGTCCAGGAGGCGTCGCGGGCCGCCGAGGCCGCGAGCAACGCGGAGATCACGCCCGCGCACTTCCTGCTCGCCGCGCTCGGCCAGGAGGGCGGCGTCGCGGCCCCGATCCTCGACCGTATGGGCGTCGCGCTGCTCGCGACGCGCAACCGGCTGCAGGACGCGGTGGCGAAGCTCCCCCACGCCTACGGCGGGGGGAGCTCGCAGATCGGTCGGGACCTCTCGTCCGCCTTCGAGCGGGGCGTCGCGCTCCAACAGGAGATGGGGGACGAGTACCTCTCGGTCGAGCACCTGCTCGTCGTGCTCGCAGAGGAGCTCGGCGTCGACCGCGAGCAGATCCTCCAGGCGGTGCGCGACGTCCGCGGGAGCCACCGGGTCACCTCGAAGGACCCCGAGAGCGCGTACCAGGCGCTCGCGAAGTACGGTCGCGACCTCACCGAGCTCGCGCGCGCCGGGAAGCTCGACCCCGTCGTCGGACGTGACGAGGAGATCCGCCGCGTGATCCAGGTGCTCTCGCGGCGCACGAAGAACAATCCAGTGCTCATCGGCGAGCCGGGCGTCGGCAAGACCGCGATCGTGGAGGGCCTCGCGAGCCGAATCGTCGAAGGCGACGTCCCCGAGGGGCTCCGCTCGAAGCGGATCGTCGCGCTCGACCTCTCGGCGATCGTCGCCGGGGCGAAGTACCGCGGTGAGTTCGAGGAGCGCCTGCGAGCGGTCCTGAAGGAGATCACGGACGCCGAGGGCGAGGTCGTCACGTTCATCGACGAGCTCCACACGATCGTCGGCGCCGGCGCGGCCGAGGGCGCGATGGACGCGGGGAACATGATCAAGCCGATGCTCGCCCGCGGCGAGCTCCGGCTCATCGGCGCGACGACCCTCGACGAGTACCGCAAGTACATCGAGAAGGACGCGGCGCTCGAGCGCAGGTTCCAGCCGGTCTACGTGGGCCCGCCGTCGGTCGAGGACACCGTCGCGATCCTGCGGGGGCTGAAGGAGCGCTACGAGGTCCACCACGGCGTGCGGATCCAGGACGCCGCGCTCGTCGCCGCCGCGACGCTCTCGGACCGGTACGTGGCCGGGCGCTTCCTGCCGGACAAGGCGATCGACCTCATCGACGAGGCGGCGAGCCGCCTCCGCATCGAGATCGACTCGATGCCGACCGAGATCGACGTCGTGACCCGAAGGATCCGCCAGCTCGAGATCGAGCGCGTCGCGCTCGCGAAGGAGACCGACGCGGCGTCCGCGGAGCGCCTCGCGCGCATCGACGAGGAGCTCGCGAACCTCCGGGAGAGCCAGAGCGCGATGACCGCGCACTGGCAGGCCGAGCGGGACGCGATCACGCGCATCCGCGAGCTCAAGGGCGCGCTCGAGGCGCGCCGGGGCGACGCCGAGCGGTTCGAGCGCGACGGGAACCTCGGCGCCGCGGCCGAGATCCGCTACGGCGAGCTGCCCGGCGTCGAGCGCGAGATCTCGGACGCGACCGCGGCCCTCGCGCAGCTCCAGAGCCGGGAGCGGATGCTGAAGGAGGAGGTCGACGCCGAGGACGTCGCCGAGGTCGTCGCCCGCTGGACGGGCGTGCCGGTCACTCGCCTCATGGAGGGCGAGGTCGACAAGCTCGTCCGCATGGAGGACGTGCTGCACGAGCGAGTCGTCGGGCAGGACGAGGCCGTGCGTGTCGTCGCGAACGCGATCCGCAGGAGCCGTGCGGGGCTCTCCGACCCCCACCGGCCGATCGGCTCGTTCCTCTTCCTCGGGCCGACGGGCGTCGGCAAGACCGAGCTCGCCCGCTCGCTCGCCGCGTTCCTCTTCGACGACGAGCGCGCGATGGTCCGCGTCGACATGGGCGAGTACCAGGAGAAGCACACGGTCGCCCGCCTGGTCGGTGCGCCCCCGGGCTACGTCGGCTACGAGGAGGGGGGCCAGCTCACCGAGGCCGTGCGCCGGCGCCCCTACTCGGTCGTGCTGCTCGACGAGATCGAGAAGGCGCACCCGGACGTGTTCAACGTGCTGCTCCAGGTCCTCGACGACGGCCGGCTCACCGACGGCCAGGGCAGGACGGTCGACTTCACGAACGTCGCGCTGATCATGACCTCGAACCTGAAGGGCGACCCGCTCGAGTTCTTCAAGCCCGAGTTCGTGAACCGGATCGACGAGATCGTGCGGTTCCGGCAGCTCGAGCGCGCGGACATCGCGGCGATCGTCGACATCCAGCTCGAGTGGCTGCGCGCGCGGCTCGCCGCGCGGCGCATCACGCTCGAGGTCGCGCCCGAGGCGCGCACGCTCCTCGCGGAGCGCGGCTACGACCCGGCGTTCGGCGCGCGCCCGCTCAGGCGGGTGATCCAGCGCGAGCTCGGCGACGCGCTCGCGCTCGCGCTGCTCGAGGGCCGTTACCCGGAGGGCGCGACCGTGCAGGTGTCGGTGGAGGACGGGGAGTTCGTGCTCGGGTGAGCGGGCACCGGCCGCGCCGGGCAGGCCGCGCCGCCGCCCGGAGGGCGCACGCGGCGCCTCGCCCGGCTGCCGAGCGCCGTGTGCCTCCCGGCTACACTGCTCGCGGTCGATCCGGAGGGGAGTCCTGGTGCCCGCGACCGTAGTGGTCGGAACCCAATGGGGTGACGAAGGCAAGGGGAAGCTCACCGACCTTCTCGCGAAGGACATGCGCCTCGTCGTCCGCTACCAGGGCGGCCACAACGCGGGCCATACGATCGTCGTCGGTGGCGACAGCTTCGCGCTGCAGCTCGTCCCGAGCGGCGTGCTCTACCCGCACACGGTTCCGGTCATCGGCAACGGGGTCGTCGTCGACCCCGCCGTGCTCGTCGCCGAGTGCGACGCGCTCGAGGCCCGAGGCGTCGACACGAGCCGCCTCGTCGTCTCCGGCAACGCGCACCTCATCATGCCGTACCACTACGAGATCGACCGGGCGACCGAGCGGTCGCTCGGCCGGAACAAGCTCGGCACGACCAAGCGCGGGATCGGCCCCGCGTACGCGGACAAGGCGGCGCGCATCGGGCTTCGCGTCCAGGACCTCCTCGACGCGAAGATCTTCCGCCAGAAGCTCGAGGTCGTGCTGCGCGAGAAGAACGCGATCCTCGCGAAGGTCTTCAACCGCCTCGCGCTCGACGAGGACGAGATCGCGCACCTCTACCTCGACGAGCTCGCGCCCCGTGTCGCTCCGATGATCGGCGACACGGTCGGCCTCGTCCACGAGGCGCTCGACGCCGGCGAGTCCGTGATGCTCGAGGGCGCGCAGGCGACGTTTCTCGACCTCGACCACGGGACGTACCCGTACGTGACCTCGTCCAACCCGACGGCCGGTGGCGCGTGCGTCGGCACGGGCGTCGGGCCGATGGAGATCGACCGGGTCGTCGGCATCGCGAAGGCGTACGTCACCCGCGTCGGTGCGGGGCCGTTCCCGACCGAGCTCTCGGGGGCGACCGCGGACGTGCTCGTCGAGCGCGGCCACGAGTACGGGACGAACACCGGCCGCCGCCGCCGGCCCGGCTGGCTCGACCTCGTGATGCTGCGGCACGCGGTCCGCGTGAACTCGGTCTCGGAGATCGCGCTCACCAAGCTCGACGTCCTGTCCGCGCTCGAGACGGTAAAGGTCTGCGTCGCGTACGAGGCCGACGGCGAGCGCTTCACGCGCATGCCCTACCACCAGTCGGTGCTCCACCGGGTCACGCCCGTCTACGAGGAGCTGCTCGGGTGGGGCGCGGACCTCTCGGCCGCGACGAGCGTCGCGGACCTGCCGCGCGAGGCACGCGACTACGTCGCCTGCATCACCGAGCACGCCGGCGCGCCGGTCCGCCTCGTCGGGGTGGGGCCGGGCCGGGAGCAGTTCGTCCGCTTCGCGGCGTGACGAGCGCCTGCGCCGAGCGCTCACCGGGTCCGCTGGCACGCCGGGTGCGGCCGTGAAGGTCTGCGTGGTCGGCTCGGGAGCGCGCGAGCACGCGCTCGCGGTCGCGCTCGCGCACACCGCGAGCGTCGTCGTGACGCCGGGGAATCCCGGCACCTCCGGCACTGCCGGGGTCGACACGACGACGGCGCCGGCACTCGAGGTCGACGCCGACCTGTTCGTCGTCGGGCCGGAGGCGCCGCTCGTCGACGGCCTGGCGGACGAGCTCCGGGCCCGGGGCCGCGCGGTCCTCGGCCCCGGGGCGGACGGCGCGCGCCTCGAGGGCTCGAAGGCCTTCATGAAGGAGCTCGCGACCGCGGCCGGCGTGCCGACCGCGGCGTGGGCGAGCTTCGAGCGCGTGGACGCCGCGGTCGCGTACCTACGCGACCTGCCCGGTCCGTACGTGGTGAAGACCGACGGGCTCGCAGCCGGCAAGGGCGTGCTCGTGACGGCCGACTTCGACGAGGCGGTCGCGGACGTCGAGTCGAAGCTGTCCGGCGCCGCGTTCGGCGACGCCGGCCGGCGCGTCGTCATCGAGGAGGCGCTCGAGGGCGTCGAGCTCTCCCTGCTCGCCCTGTGCGACGGCGAGCGGCTCGTCGTGCTCCCACCCGCGCAGGACCACAAGCGGCTCACCGACGGAGACTTCGGCCCGAACACCGGCGGGATGGGGGCGTTCTCGCCGGTCCCCGGCGCGACCGACGCGGTCGTCGGCGCGGTCGTCGACGAGATCCTGCAGCCGACGCTCGCCGAGCTGCGCCGGCGTGGGATCGACTACCGGGGCGTGCTCTACGCGGGCCTCATGCTCGGCGCGGACGGCCCGAAGCTCGTCGAGTACAACGTCCGCTTCGGCGACCCCGAGGCGCAGGCCGTGCTCCCGCGCTGCACGGGCGACCTCGCGGAGCTGTTCCTCGCGGCGGCCGAAGGGCGCCTCGGCGACGATTCGCCCGCCGCCGAGGGGGCCGCGGTCTGCGTCGTGCTCGCCGCGCCCGGCTACCCCGCGGCACCGGTCACGGGTGGTGTCGTCGACGGCGTCGACCGTGCCGGTACGGTCGAGGGCGTGACCGTCTACCACGCAGGGACGAGTCGGGGACGTGACGGCGCGCTGCGCGTCGCCGGGGGCCGCGTCCTCACGGTGACCGGTGTCGGCGCCGACCTGCGCGAGGCGCGCGAGCGCGCGTACGACGGGGTGGGTCGGGTCCGCTTCGACGGCATGCAGTTCCGCACCGACATCGCGGCGCCGGCGCGCCCGGGCGGCGCGCGCGCCCGCACCGGCGCCGCGGCTGCCCGCAGCGCGGGAGCCGGCGCGCCGTGATCCCCCGGTACTCGTTGCCGGAGATGGCGGCCCTGTTCTCCGACGAGGCGCGGCTCGGGCGCTGGCTCGAGGTCGAGGTCCTCGCGAGTGAGGCGTGGTCCGAGCTCGGGGTCGTCCCCGCCGCCCACGCGGCCGCGATCCGCGCCCGGGCGCCGCGCGCGGACGCCGTGCTCGTCGAGGCCGTCGCGGCGCGCGAGGCCGTGACGGACCACGACGTCGCCGCCTTCGTCGACGTCGTCCAGGAGGCGATCGGCGCGCCGGAGGGCTCCTGGCTCCACCACGGCCTCACGTCCTCGGACGTCGTCGACACCGCGCTCAGCGCGACGCTCGTCGCTGCCGCGGACTTGCTGATCGAGGCCTCCGGCGCGCTCGTCGCGGTGCTGAAGCGGCGCGCGCTCGAGCACGCGACGACGCCGATGCTCGGCCGCACGCACGGCATGCACGCGGAGCCGACGACCTTCGGCGTGAAGCTCGCGCTCTACTGCCTCCAGGCCGACCGCGACCGCGAGCGGCTCCGGCGCGCGCGCACGGCGATCGCGGTCGGCAAGCTCTCGGGCGCGGTCGGCACCTACTCGAACATCGACCCGGCGGTCGAGGCGCGCGTGTGCGCCGCGCTCGGCCTCACGCCGGTCCCCGCGACCCAGGTGCTCGCGCGCGACCGGCACGCGGAGTACCTCTACGCGTGCGCGGCGGTCGGCACCACGATCGAGGCGCTCGGGACCGAGCTCCGGCATCTCCAGCGCAGCGAGGTCGCGGAGACCGAGGAGGCCTTCGGCGCGGGCCAGAAGGGCTCGTCCGCGATGCCCCACAAGCGCAACCCGATCACGAGCGAGCGCCTCGTCGGCATGGCCCGGGTGCTGCGCGGCTACCTCGTCGCGGGGCTCGAGGACGTCGCGCTCTGGCACGAGCGGGACATCTCGCACAGCTCGGTCGAGCGCGTCGTGCTCCCGGACGCGAGCCTCCTCGCCTACTACTGCCTGCGCCGGGCGGCGCGCCTCGTGGACGGCCTCGTGGTGCGCGCCGAGACCATGCGCGAGAACCTGCTCGTCGGCTCCCTCGGTCTCGTGTTCTCCCAGCCGGTGCTCCTCGCGCTCGTCGCCGCGGGCTGCACGCGGGACGACGCGTACCGGATCGTCCAGTCCGACGCGCGCGCCGCGCACGAGCGGCGCCGGCCGTTCCGCGACGTGCTCGAGGCGGACCCCCGCCTCGCCGCGGCGCTCGGCGCGGGCCGGGTCCCCGCGGTGCTCGACGAGGCCTTCGACCTCGACCGGGCGCTGCGGCACGCGCACCGTACGATCGACGCACTCGAGGAGGTCCGCCCATGACCGTCGCGCCCACGTACTCCGGCAAGGTCCGAGACGTCTACGACCTCGGCAACGGCCTGTTGCTCATGGTCGCGTCGGACCGGATCTCGGCCTTCGACCGCGTCTTCGCCGAGACCGTGCCGGACAAGGGACGTGTGCTCACCGCGATGACCGCGTTCTGGACCGAGGAGCTCTCGGCGATCGCGCCCACGCACCTCGTCACGGCCGACCCGGCCGGGCTCCCCACGCTCGCGTCGGAGATCCCGGACGTCGCGGGGCGCGCGATGCTCGTCCGGCGCGCGGAGATGCTGCCGATCGAGTGCATCGTCCGCGGCTACATCACGGGCTCCGCGTGGAAGGAGTACCGGAGCGCCGGGACGATGCACGGGACCGCGCTGCCCGCCGGCCTCGAGGAGTCCTCGCAGCTCCCCGAGCCGGTGTTCACCCCGTCGACGAAGGCGGTCGATGGCCACGACGTGAACATCTCGTTCGACGAGGCCGCCGAGCTCGTCGGCGCGGCGCTCGCGGCGCGCGCCCGCGAGCTCTCGCTCGCCGCATACGCGCGCGGCGCGGCCCGCGCGCTCGAGCGCGGGATCGTGATCGCGGACACGAAGTTCGAGCTCGGCATCGTCGACGGCGAGCTCACGATCTGCGACGAGATCCTCACCCCGGACTCGTCGAGGTTCTGGCCGGCCGATAGCTGGGCGCCCGGGTCGACGCCGCCCTCGTTCGACAAGCAGCCGGTGCGGGACTGGGCGGAGTCGACGGGCTGGGACAAGGAGTCCGATCCGCCGCCGGTCCCCGACGAGGTGATCGATGCGACGCGCGGCCGCTACGTCGCCGCGTACGAGCAGATCTCCGGGAAGAGCTTCGCGAGCTGGTGGGGCGTGACGAGTCCCGGGGTGGCGCGCGACGGGTCGGGCTCGTGAGGTTCGACGTGCACGTCGAGGTGCGCGGGCTCGAGGGCATCGCGGACCCCGAGGGTCTGACGATCGAGCGAGCGCTCCCCGCGCTCGGCTTTCGCGGAGTCGACTCGGTCCACGTGGGCAAGGTCGTCCGTTTCGTCCTCGACGCGCCGGACGGCGAGTCCGCGCGAGCGACGGCCGAGGAGATGTGCGCCCGCCTGCTCGCGAATCCGGTGATCGAGCGTGCCGAGGTGACCGTGGTCCCTGCGGCCGAGCCGCGGCCGGTGGCCGGCTCGTGAGCGCGGTCGCGGTCGTCGTCTTCCCTGGGTCAAACTGCGAGCACGACGTCGTCCGGGCGCTTCGCGGCCTCGGTGGCGACGCCCGCCTCGTCTGGCACGGCGACGAGTCGCTCGGCGACGCGAGCGCGGTCGTCCTTCCGGGCGGCTTCGCGCACGGCGACTACCTCCGCCCCGGAGCGATCGCCCGCTTCTCGCCGATCATGGCCGCCGTCGCCGAGTTCGCGGCGCACGGCGGGCCGGTCGTCGGCATATGCAACGGCTTCCAGGTCCTCACCGAGGCGGGCCTGCTCCCCGGCGCACTGCGCCGCAACACCGGCCTACGGTTTGTCTGCGAGACCGTGACGTGCACGGTCGTGTCGTCGCGCTCGGTGCTCACCTCGGGGGTCGCGCCGGGGACGCGGCTCGCGCTCCCGATCAACCACGGCGAGGGCAACTTCACGTGCGACCCGGCGACCCTCGCCGAGCTCGAGGGCTCCGGTCAGGTCGTGCTCCGCTACGAGGGCAACCCGAACGGCTCGGTCGCCGCGGTCGCGGGCGTCGCGAACGCGCAGGGGAACGTGGTCGGCCTCATGCCGCACCCGGAACGCGCGAGCGCGGGGCTGCTCGGCTCCGACGACGGCCTCGTGCTGCTCCGCTCGCTCCTCGACAGCGCCGCGGACGAGGCGCTGTCGAGCCGTGCGCGCGGCGCCGCGGCCAGCTAGGAGCCGGAGCTCTTTTGGACACCGGCGCGTCGCAGGAC
The DNA here is from genome assembly GCA_027306925.1 of Acidimicrobiaceae bacterium. Lineage (GTDB taxonomy): Bacteria > Actinomycetota > Acidimicrobiia > Acidimicrobiales > Bog-793 > JAJZBW01. Next base: position 13,687 of record DAHUXW010000034.1, read on the forward strand.
GTCGACGGGGACGCCGATCTCGCGCCAGGTCGAGTAGTCGATGCCCTTGCGCGCGCCGTACTCCGAAGCGGCCTCGACGAAGCCCGTCTCGAGCTCGGAGAGGTCCTCGCCCCCTTCGCCGCTCGCGAGCCGCGCCTCGATGCTCTTACGCTGCTGGACGAGGTGGAGCCGCTTCAGCGGGTCCGCGTCGCGCAGCTTGTCCTCGATGTCCGCGAGCTGCTTGCGGAGCGAGTCGGCGGACGGCCGGCGTCCGCGGCGCGGCTTGTTCCGCTCGAGCGCCTCGAGGTACCGGCGGACGGCGAGGCCCTGGGCGCGCCCCGATGCGAGCGCCGCCTTGTGCTCCGTCGTCATTCCCGACCGCTTTCGAGTCGTCGCCATGCTGCCAGTATGACGCAAATGAGCGCGCGTAGTAAAGGCGTATGCACGGCTGGCCGGCGCACTCTTGCAATTTCGATCGATCCCAGGGGATATGAGAGTGACAACACGTAGAATTGCCCCAGAAGGGGCGCACCGCTCACTTGGCCTCACCGACGACGAGTTCGGGCAGATCATCGGCGTGCTCGGACGCGCGCCGACCGACGTCGAGCTCGCGATGTACTCCGTCATGTGGAGCGAGCACTGCTCGTACAAGTCGTCGCGGGTCCACCTCGGACGGCTGCCGACCACCGGAGCGCACGTGATCGTCGGTCCTGGTGAGAACGCAGGCGTCGTCGACGTGGGCGACGGCGTCGCGGTCGCGGTCCGGATCGAGAGCCACAACCACCCGTCGGCGATCGAGCCCTATCAGGGCGCCGCCACCGGCGTCGGCGGCATCCTCCGGGACATCTTCACGATGGGCGCGCGCCCGATTGCGCTCATGGATCCGCTGTTCATTGGGTCGTTGTCCGACGCTCGAAGCCGGTACATCCTCGACGGCGTCGTTCGCGGAATCTCCGGCTACGGAAACTCGGTCGGCGTGCCCACGGTTGGAGGGCAGATCACCTTCGACGACATCTACGCGGGCAACCCGCTCGTCAACGTCTTCTGCCTCGGCCTCATGCACGTCGACCACCTCGTCCTCGGCCGCGCGACGGGAGTCGGGAACCTCGCGGTCCTGCTCGGCTCGCGGACCGGCCGGGACGGCATCGGCGGGGTGAGCGTGCTCGCGTCCGCCGCGTTCGGGGAGACCGGCGCCGACGCCGACGCCGCGAAGCGCCCGAGCGTGCAGGTGGGCGACCCGTACGAGGAGAAGCGCCTGATCGAGGCCTGCCTCCAGCTGCTCGACGAGCACCTCGTCGTCGGGATCCAGGACCTCGGCGGCGCGGGGCTCGCGTGCGCGACGAGCGAGACGGCGGCGCGCGGCGGGCTCGGGATGGACGTCGACGTCACGGCCGTGCCGCGCCGTGAGCCGGCGATGTCCGCGGTCGAGGTCATGACGAGCGAGAGCCAGGAGCGGATGCTCGCGATCGTCGAGCCCGCCGCCCTCGATCGCGTGGTCGAGGTCTGCAGCCGCTGGGAGGTCACCGCGACGGTCGTCGGCCGGGTGGGCCCGTGCGACGCGGACGGCGTCGGCCGCCTGCGGATCCGCGACGGCGACGGAGGGGAGATCCTCGCGGAGGTGCCCGCGGCGTCGCTCGCGGACGACGCCCCCCGCTACCGGCGGCCGCTCTCGCCGCCCGCGGACCTCGCGGAGCGGCGTCTCAGGGACCCGAGCCTGCTCGACGCGCCGGCGGACTGCGGCGCGGACCTCCTCGCGCTCCTCGTCGACGCGTCGTGGATCTACCGCCAGTACGACCACCAGCTCTTCTTGAACACGGTGCTCGGCCCCGGTGACGGCGACGCCGCGCTGCTGCGCTGCTCGTCGCCCGGCATCGAGTGGACGGGAAAGGCACTCGCGATGAGCGCCGACGCGAACCCGGGCTGGTGCCTCGTCGACCCGAGGCTCGGGACCGCGGCGACAGTCGCCGAGTCCGCGCTCAACGTGGCGTGCACCGGCGCGCGGCCGATCGCGCTCGTGAACTGCCTGAACTTCGGCAATCCCGAGCACCCCGAGGTGATGTGGCAGCTGTCGGAGGCGATCGACGGCATGACCGAGGCGTGCGAGGCGCTCGCGATCCCCGTCGTCGGCGGGAACGTCTCGCTCTACAACGCCTCCGAAGGGCGGGACATCGACCCGACGCCGGTCGTCGCGGTCGTCGGTCTCCTCGATCGCCTCCAGCGACGCCCCCCGGCGATCTCGTGGCGCGCGGGCGACACGATCGTGATGCTCGGGCGGACGGTCCCGTCGCTCGGCGGGTCCCGGTGGGCGCGTGCGCTGCGCGCGCACGTGGACGGAGAGCTCGCGCCGCTCGACCTCGTGGCGCACGCACGGCTCGTCGACCTCGTGGCGTCGCTCGTCGCAGCGGAGGCCGGCGCGGACGACGCGCCCGGGCTCGTCTCGGGACTGCACGACGTCTCCGATGGCGGTCTCGCGGTCGCGCTCGCGGAGCTCGCCGTGGCCTCGGGGGTCGGGTGCGCGGTGCGCAGGGTCGCGTCGCACGCGGAGCTGTTCGCGGAGTCCCCCTCGCGCGTGCTCGTCGCGACGCCGAGGCCCGAGCAGCTCGTGGCCGCGGCGTACGCGGCGGGCGTCGAGGCCGCGCCGGTCGGCGTCGCCCGCGGTGAGCGCCTCGTCGTCGAGGGGCTCGTCGACCTCTCGCTCGACGAGATCGCGGACGCGCGGCGCGCGCACCTCGAGGGTGCGATCGAGGCGCCGGCGTCCGGCGGCTGACGCCTCTTGTCCACAGCTGTGGACAACCCTGGGGGTACTTACACCTCTGTGGTACCCGCAGCTAGCGACGCGACACCTCCGGGCGCGCGTCCATCGACTGGAGGTCTCCGACCGTTCACCTGGGACGACGGGCGCGCACGCCCGCGGCGGCGCGGGCACACGTCCGCGGAGCGGACGCCGCCTAGCGGTAGCGGGTCGCCATGACGGCTGCGCCGAGGATCGCGAGCATCCCCCCGACGACATACCAGCTCGTCGGGCTGGCGGGGAGGACGTCGATGTAGTTCAAGATGATCGCGAGCGCGCCGAGCACGAGCATCGTGAGCAGCACCCAGGGGTACCAGCGCGGGCTCCGCTTGACGCTGCGCGGGATCGGCGCGGTGTAGCGGCCGCTCGTGCGCGGCGCACGGCCCTTCGGCGCCTCGGCGCGCTTCGTGCCGACCCGGCGGCCCTTCGGCGCCTCGGCGCGCGTCGCGCGCCCGGACGTCGTCAGCGTTCCCTCGCGAGGCTTGCGGCCAGGTGCTTTCGACGCTCGTGCCATGGCCCACGAGGATAGTGGGAACGGATCGGTAGCCTGTGGGCGTGGCCACCCGGATCGTCGTCGTCGACAACTACGACAGCTTCGTCTACAACCTCGTGCAGTACCTCGGCGAGCTCGGAGCCGAGCCGCTGGTCGTGCGCAACGACGACGTCGACGTCGACGGGCTTCGGGCGCTCGAGCCGGACGGGCTCCTCGTGTCGCCCGGCCCCGGGACGCCGTCGGGCGCCGGTGTGTCGTCGGCCGCGGTCGCGGCGTTCGGTGCGGCAGGCGTGCCCGTGCTCGGCGTCTGCCTGGGCCACCAGTGCATCGGCGAGGTCTACGGCGCGACCGTCGTGCGCGCCCCGGTGCTCATGCACGGCAAGACGTCGGCGGTCCACCACTCGGGTGCCGGCGTGCTCGCGGGCCTTCCCGACCCGTTCGAGGCGACGCGCTACCACTCGCTCGTCGTCGACCCCGCGACGGTCCCGTCGTGCCTCGAGGTCACCGCGCGTACCGCCGACGGCGTCGTCATGGGCCTTCGCCACCGTGAGCTGCCGGTCGAGGGCGTCCAGTTCCACCCGGAGTCGATCCTCACGAGGGTGGGGCACCACCTGCTCGGCAACTTCCTCCACCACACGCTCGCCCGGCCCAGCTGAGCGCGCGGCGCTCGGTGCAACCGCGCGCGGCGCCCGCCGAACGCGTGGCCCGTCGGGCGTGCGGGTCTCCGGCCGCATCGCGCCGGGGACCGCCGCGGGTCACGGGAGCGAGGTGGGTGTTCCCGGGAGCGTCGTGGGCGTGCCGGGGAGCGTCGTCGTCGTCGTCGTCGTGGTCGTCGACGTCGTCGTGGTCGTCGACGTCGACGTCGATCCGTTCTCCGCGCCGACGAACACGACGATCTGGCGCCCGCTCGCGACCGGGGTGCCGGCGACCGGGCTCGTGCCGACGACGAAGCCGACCTGGTCCGGCGCGACGTTGTTCTGGAGCGCGGTTCGGTACGTGAGGCCGGCCTGGGTCAGCGACTGCTCGGCGGCGGCGAGCGAATCGCCCGTGACGTTGGGCACGGGGACCGACCCGCGAGACAGCACGAGCGTGATCGTCGATCCCGGCGCCACCCGCTGGCCCGCAGCCGGGCTCGTCGCGACGACGTCACCGGCCGGGACCGTCGAGGAGAGCTCGGTGGTCGTGTTGGGGCTCACGACGAACTGCGCGGTGACGAGCTTGATCGTCGCGGCGTTCACCGTGTCGCCGGCCACGGACGGCACCGGGACGAGCTTGCGGCCGGCCGTGACGTAGATCGTCACCTTCGACCCGCGGGGCGCAGAGCCGTTCGCGCTCGGCTGCTGGCGCACGACGTAGCCCTGCTTCTCGCTCGCGTTCGTGGCGACGACGTACTTCGAGGCGGTCGTGAAGCCAGCGGCGCGCAGCGCCGAGATCGCGCTCTGCTGCGACGTCCCCGTCACGCTCGGCACCGGGGCGGACGGCGGGCTCGACCACACGACGATCGTCACGGTCGACTGGGACGCGACCCGCTCGGAGGCGCGTGGCGACTGGCTCTTCACCTGGCCGACCTTGGCGATCTCCGACGGCTTGACGCGGTAGGTCGACTCGGCGACCCGGAGGCCCTGCTGGTGCAGGAGCGCCTCGGCGACGGTCTTGTCCTTGCCGACGAGGCGCGGCACGGTCACCGACGCGGTCCCCCCGAAGTAGCCGAGCGAGCGGCCCCCGAAGTAGACGACGATGCCGATCGCGACGAGGAGGAGGAGCGCCGCGGCGACCCACCACGGGGTCGTGCTGCGCTGGCGCCGCGGCGGCCGGTGCCCGACGACGTCGACGACCGAGGTGTCGGGCCCGAGCTCGTCGCCGGCACCGCCGGGAGAAGCCGCGAACGCGCGGGTGACCTCTCCCGAGCTCCCGGGGCGCGGTGGGCTCGCGAGGACCGTCTGGCCCTGGACGAACCGGTCGAGGTCCGCCTTCATCTCGTCCGCGCTCGCGTAGCGCTCGGCGGGCAGCTTCGCCATCGCCTCGAGCACGATCGCCTCGAGCGCGGCGGGGATCGCGGGGTTGAGCGTGCGCGGCGTGGGCGGGTTCTCGCGCACGTGCTGGTAGGCGATCGCGACCGGCGTCTCGCCGCTGAACGGCGGGCGCCCGGTCAGCATCTCGTAGCAGACGACGCCGAGCGCGTAGACGTCGCTGCGGGCGTCGACCGTGAGGCCCTGTGCCTGCTCGGGCGAGAAGTACGTCGCGGTGCCCATGACGAGCCCGGTCTGGGTGACCTGCTCGTCCGTGCCGATCGCTCGCGCGATCCCGAAGTCCGTGACCTTCACCTGGCCGTCCGCGGTGATGAGGACGTTGCCGGGCTTCACGTCGCGGTGGACCACGCCGTGGCGGTGCGCGTACGAGAGGGCCTTCGCGATGTCGGAGGCGATCGAGGCCGCCTGCCCGGCGGCGAGCGGCGCCTGGGTGCGGATGATCGAGGAGAGGGGCTCGCCGTCGATGTACTCCATGACGATGAAGTACGTGCGGTCGGACTCTCCCCAGTCGAACACCTGGACGATGTTCGGGTGCATGAGGTTCGCGGCGGCCTGGGCCTCGCGCCGGAACCGCTCGACGAACGAGTGGTCCGTCGAAAGCTCCGGGAACAGCACCTTGAGCGCGACGGGACGGTCGAGGAGCAGGTCGCGCGCCTGGTACACCTGGGCCGTCCCGCCTCGTGCGATCTGGTTGCGCAGCTCGTAGCGGCCGCCGTAGACGGGAGAGGGGGGCGTCGTCATGCGGCGTCGAGCCTATGCGCAGCGGTGATGGTCGACCGACGGTCGACGGGCGCTTTTCGGAGCGACGTCATCCCGCGTACCCGACTGCAGCGTCGAGGACCTTCGCGACGACCGGGCCGGCGACCGTCGCCCCCGTGCCGTCGCACGCGATGTTGGGCTGGTAGGGGACGATCGCGGCGACCGCGACCTTCGGCACCTGACCGGCTCCCGCGGGCCCCGTCGCGACGAGCCAGTTCGAGGAGCAGTTGTTGTTGCCGACCTCGGCGGTGCCGGTCTTGGCGGCGACGTTCAGGCTGGGCGGGAACAGCCCGGCCGCGGTGCCGTGCGCCGCGACGCCGAGCATGAGCTCGCGCACCTGGTCCGCGGTCGCGATCGACGTCGCGTGGAGCCAGGCGTGCGGCGTGTAGGTCGCGACGACCCGGCCCTGGCTGTCGAAGACGTGGGCCATGAGATGCGGTGCCATGATCGTGCCTCCGTTCGCGATGGCCGCCGCGACGAGCGCGTCCTGCAGGACAGTCTCCGCGACGTTCTCCTGGCCGATCGCCGAGTACGCGAGGCCGGGCTGGTTCTGCGCGAAGCTCGCGGCCGACGGGAATCGCGACGCCGAGACCTCGGCGGCCGGCAGGTCGATCGGCGGCCGCTTGTTCAGGCCGAAGGCGTTCGCCTCGCTCGCGAGGTTGTGCCCGCCGAGCTGCAGCCCGTAGTAGCCGAAGGCCGTGTCGCACGAGACCCAGAGGTTCACGGCGAGCGTTCCGCCGCAGACCTCCCCGGCGAAGTTGTGGAGCTGCAGGTTCGTCTGGGGGAGCTTGAGCGCGCCCGTCGGCTTCACGTACTTGGTCGCGAGCGCCGGGGCGTGGTCGAGGATCGCCGAGGTCGTGATGATCTTGAACGTCGAGCCGGGCGCCGTGAGCGTGCTCGTCGCGCCGTTCACGAGCGGGGACGACCCGGTGCTCGGGTTCAGCGACGCGTAGTACTTGTCGATCGCCTTGCCGTCGGCGCCCGAGAGCTTGTTCGGGTCGTAGCTCGGCTTCGAGTACATCGCGAGGATCGCGCCGGTCGTCGGGTCGAGCGCGACGACGGCGCCGTCCGTGTAGGGCGCGAGCGCGGCCTTCGCGACCGCCTGCAGCTTCGGCGAGATCGTGACCTCGACCGTGTCCGTCCCCTTCGTCTGCGTGAGCAGGTCCGAGATGCTGTGCACGGACGACTCGTGCTCGACGAGGTAGCGGTTGTACTGGTCCTCGACGCCGAACTGCAGCGCCTGCTGCGCCCAGTCGTAGTAGCCGGTCACGTCCGCGTAGAGCGGGCCGTTCACGTAGTGGCGCACGTAGCCCGCGCCGGTCGGGTTCTTCGTCGAGTACGCGAGGACCGATCCGGTCGACGACACGATGTCGCCGCGGGGGAGGTTCCACGTCGACACGACCGTCGACGGCGCGTACGGGGAGTGCTGGAGCGCGCTGGCCTTGCGCACCTGCAAGTTGTTGAGCTGCAGGAACAGCACGGTGAAGCACAAGATGAACACGACGGCGACGACCCGGACGCGCCGGTCCATCTCAGGTGGCCGGGGGCGCCTGCGGCGCCGCGGTCGTCGTGGTCGAGGTGGTGGCCGTCGAGGTGGTGGCCGTCGAAGTCGTCCCGGCCACCGTGGTCGTCGTCGCGGTCGGCGTCGTCGTGCCGCCGGACGGCTGCAACGCGTTCACCGGCGTCGGCGCGGACCCGCCCCGCGGCGCACCCGTCGTCGTGGTGGTCGACCGGTGCTTCGGCGCGGTCGTGGTGGTCGTCGTCGGCGCGACAGTCGTCGTGGTCCCTGCGAGGCCGAGCGCCGAGGACGTGTCGACGGAGGGCAGCGCGAGGGCGTGGTGCACGTTGCCGAGCGCGGTGACGATCTGCTGGGCGACCGCGAGCGACGGCTCCAGCATGCCGCTCCGCAGCGGCGGGATGTTTGGCGGGAAGACCTGCGCGACGGTGAGCTGGCTCTCGTAGACGACCTCCGGCGCGAACCAGAGGAACCCGCCGGGCCGGCCGCGGAACACCGTGACGTGACCGTCGTGGATGCCGACGAAGTAGGAGGCCTTCACGTACCAGCCGACGACCCCCGCGGCGCCACCGAGGACGCCGACGAACGCGAGGACGAACAGGACGACCCGCACGGACAGCACCCGGTCCGCGGGGTCCCGCCTCCGGCGCTCGACGCGGGCCTGCGCGCCCGCTCCCGCTCCGTAGTCGTGCGCGCCGCGCTCTCCCGTGCCGCCACGGCTCCGGCTCTCCGGTCCCGGCGGGTCGGGGAGCGCGCTGTCGAGGTCTGCGACGACGACCGTGACGTTGTCGCTGCCGCCGTGGTCGAGCGCGAGGGCGACGAGCTGCGCCGCCGCGGCGGCCGGGTCCGTCGCGGTCGCGAGGACGGCGGCGATCTCGCGGTCGTTGACCTCGTTCGTCAGCCCGTCGCTGCACAGAAGGAGGCGCGAGCCGGGCGAGGGGTCGAGCTCCCAGGAGTCGACGGTCACGCTCCGGTCGATTCCGAGCGCGCGCGTGAGCACGTGGCGGTGAGGGTGCACCGCCGCCTCCTCGGCGGTGAGCTCGCCGTGGCGGACCATCTCCTCGACGAGGCTGTGGTCCTCGGTCAGCTGGGAGAGCGACCCACCCGTGAGGAGGTAGGCGCGCGAGTCGCCGACGTTCGTGAGCACGAGTCGCTGGCGCCGTCCGACCCGCACGAGCGCCGCGGCCGTGAGCGTCGTCCCCATGCCGTGGAGCTGGGGCTCGCGCTCGCTCAGCTCGAAGACCGCCCGGTTCGCGTCGCTGGTCGCCGCGATGAGGCCCGTCGCGTCCCGGTGCTGGCCGAACGCGTGGCGCAGCGTGTCGAGCGCTACCCGCGCGGCGATCTCGCCTCCGACGTGGCCGCCCATGCCGTCGGCGACAGCGAGGAGCTCCTCGGTCGCGAGCCCGAGGTCCTGGTTCGAGCTGCGGACCCGGCCGGCATCGGTCGCGGTGACGCCGCGGAACGCGGTCACGACGCGCGCCCCCGCGGCGGTGCGCCGCGGCGGGCGGTGACGGTCAACGCCCGACCTCGAGCAGGGTGTGGCCGACCTTCAGGCGGTCGCCGCGGCGCAGGCGCACGGGCGTCGCGACGCGCTCGCCGTTCACGAACGTCCCGTTGGTCGAGCCGAGGTCCTCGAGCCACGTCTCGCCGTCGCGCCGGAACACCCGAGCGTGCACCGACGACGCGAACGTGTCGCCTTCGAGGGACACCGCGCACCCGGGCGAGCGCCCGAGCGTGATCTCGCCGCCGAGCTCGAACGCGACACCGCGCCGCTCGGCGGGCTCGACGATGCGGAGCTTCAACGAGCCGCCCCGCTCCGCCGGCTGCGAGGGTGCGGGCCGCCCTTTTGTGGCCGCCCCTGGACCGCCGGCCTGGCCGGCCGCCTCCGTCGCCGCGCGCTCCGCGCGCGACCTGCGGACCTCGACGAGCACGATCCTCGCGGCGTAGACGAAGAACAGCCAGATGAGCGCGAGCAGGAAGAAGCGGAGGATCTCGAGCAGACCGTGCGACATGGGATCGGAGTGCGGCTAACCGGTCTCGAAGCGAAACGTCGTGATGCCGACCGTGACGAGGTCGCCGTCGGTGAGCCGCTGCTCGCGCACCGGCGTGCCGTTCACCCGCGTGCCGTTCGTCGATCCGAGGTCCGCGATGACGACGTCGGCGGCGACCCGGCGGATCTCCGCGTGGCGGCGCGAGACGTTCGCGTCGGCGAGCGGGATCCCGCACTCGGGCAGTCGTCCGATCGTGATCGGGTCCTCGCCGACCGCGACGCGCCGGCCGTCGGGGAGCACGATCCAGCCCGCCGGCGCCTCCTCGCCCTCGACGACCTCGCTCGAGATGAGGAACGTCGAGCGGGACAGCTCCTCGTTCCAGCCGATCTCGACGTGCACGGGGCCGAGGAAGGCGTATCCCTCCGCGCGGGCGTGCTCGCGCGCCGCGTCCGCGAGCTCGCGCGAGAGCACGTCGACGAAGCCGCCGAAGCGCTCGTAGTCCTCCTGTGCGAGCAGGACCGAGAACGCGTTCGGGGCGACGAGCCCACGCACGGTCACGGTGCGCCGGAGGTCCATCTCTCGCGTGAGCCGGCGACCCAGCTCGACGGGCTGCAGCTCGCCCCGGAACGCCTTGGCGAACGCGCCCTCGACCAGACGCTCGAGGCGCTGCTCGAACTGCTGTAGTCCCATGGCCCCCTCACACTACCTGGTGGGACGGCCGGCGGGTCGGCGTGAGCTAGCCTTGAGGCCCGCACGGGCGAGTGGCGGAATTGGCAGACGCGCAGGATTCAGGTTCCTGTGTCCGAAAGGATGTGCGGGTTCAAGTCCCGCCTCGCCCACCATGCGCGGCGTCGCATGGCGACTTCACCTGGCGAGTTCACCTGGCGACGTGGTGAGCCGACGTCGCGCGACGTCGCCGTCCGGCGTGCCGGGACGCACGCGCGTAGAGTGCGGCGCCATGGCGACCCGTGGCCCCTCGCAGCGCGGAAGTGCAGCGTGAGGGCGATCGGCGAGAAGACCGCGCTCGTCACCGGCGCCTCGT
>DAHUXW010000121.1 GCA_027306925.1 Acidimicrobiaceae bacterium
AGTGCACGTGACCAACGGCGGCGTCAACCCCGTTCTCACGATCTTCGCCCTCGCCTACCGTACGGCGGAGAACGTCCTCGAGAGCTCGTCTGGGTGAGCATCCACGATCGTCAGCTATGGCGCTCCGACCTCGTTCACGAGTCGCAGGTGCACGCGCTCGCCGAGCGCCCGGTCGGACCCTCAGCGTGCCGGCCGCGGTGGGCCGGTGCTCTCGCGCACGACGAGGCTCGTCGCGAGCTCGATCCCGTGGTGCGGCGCCGCCTCTCCCCGCCCGAGGGCGAGGACCAGCTGGACGGCGGTGCTCACCATCTCGCCGAGCGGCTGGTGCACGGTGGTCATCGGAGGCGACGTCCACCTGCTGATGAGCAGGTCGTCGAAGCCGACGACGCTCAAGTCGTCCGGGATCCTCAGACCCCGTAGCCGCGCCGCCTCGAGGACGCCGAGCGCCTGGAGGTCGTTGCCGGCGAAGATCGCGGTCGGAAGGTCCGGGAGCGCCAGCAGCTCCGTCGCTGCGGCAAGGCCGCCCTCGACCTCGAAGTTCGCCCAGCGCACCAGGGCCGGGTCGATCGGGATGCCCGCGGTCTCGAGGGCGGCGCGGTGCCCGTCGACCCGCGCGCGGCTGCACATCATGTCCCGGTGGCCCCCGATCACCGCGATCCGCCGGTGACCGAGCTCTACGAGGTGCCGCGTCGCCGCGAGGCCGCCGGACCAGTTCGTCGCACCGACCGTGACCACGTCGGGGTCGGGGTCGCCGTGCGGGTCGACGGCGATGAGCGGGAGCGCGAGCTCGCGCAGCTCGGCGCGGGTGCGCGTCTCGAGCTGGGGCACCATCATGATGACACCCCGCGTCCCGCGGGTCCGGAGGTCGCGCAACCAGTGCTCGCGCTCGTCACCGTCCGAGAGGGAGGTGAGCACGACTGCGAGCCCCTCGGCCTGGGCAGCGGCGACCGCGCCGCGGATGATCTCGGTGGCCCACTCGGTGTTGATGTGGTCGAAGACGAGGTCGACGAGCGCGGGACGGTCCTCGTTCCGCCCGGCCCGGGGCTGGTAGCCGTGCTGGCGGATGAGCTCCTCGATGCGTCGCCGGGTGCTCGCCGAGACGTCGTGGCGCCCGTTCAGGACCTTGGAGACCGTCGAGACCGACACGCCGCTCTCGGCGGCGATCTGCGCGGCGGTGACCCGCTCGGTCCGCACCGCCCGTCGTCTCGCGACCATCGCGCACCTCGCTCTCGCCCGCTTCGGACGCCCCGGTCGGGCAGCGGCGGCGCCTGACGGCGGCAAGCGTAGCGCAATGGTTTCGAAAGGCTGGGCAGGCGCGCGAGTGGAACAAGGCGGCTGCATGGCCCGGATCTCCCCAGGCCGCGTGAGCCATGTCGATGCGTAGGGCGCGCTGGACCCCCCGCTCTTCACGCGCGCCTATGGCAGCGGTAGCGAAAGTATGCGAAATGTTGTTGACGAATGTCGTCAGCCTTCGGTACAGTCGCGGCCACCAAGTGACGGATATATGCGGGTAAACGCAGTCCGAAACATTTCGTAACTCTTCCAAGGGGGAGGAGGAGACCGTGCCCGAAGGCACACGCCGGCACCTCCGGGTCTCCGGCACCGACATCGTCGACGGCGGCGGCTCGCCTGTCCGGCTGCGCGGTGTCTGTCTCGGTGGCTGGATGAACATGGAGAACTTCATCACCGGCTACGCGGCGAACGAGTCGATGATGCGTGACGCCGTACGCCGGGCACTCGGTGGCGATCGCTACGAGATGTTCTTCGACCGGCTCCTCGACGTATTCTTCGCCGACGCCGACGCGGACTTTCTCGCCCGGCTCGGGCTGAACTCAGTCCGGATTCCCGTGAACTACCGGCACTTCGAAGACGACGGTCGTCCCTTCACGATCCGGGACGAGGGCTTCGCCCACCTCGACCGGGCGATCTCGCTTCTCGCGAGCCGCGGCATCTACACGGTCGTCGACCTGCACGCGGTACCTGGCAGCCAGAACCACCACTGGCACTCGGACAACGCGACGCACGTCGCCGCATTCTGGGGCCAGCGCCAGTTCCAGGACCGCGTCGTCAACCTCTGGGAGGCGATCGCCGATCGCTACAAGGACGAGGTGTGGGTCGCGGGATACAACCCGATGAACGAGCCTGCCGACGAGAGCCGGGAGGTCATCGGGCCCTTCTACGACCGGCTGTTTGCCGCGATCCGCACCGTCGATCCCGCGCACGTGCTCTTCGTCGACGGCAACACGTACTCGACCGAGTTCGACGTGTTCGCGGATCCGCACGAGAACACCGTCTACACCTGCCACGACTACGTGGCCGCGGGCCTCGGTCAGGGCGGCGACTACCCAGGGGAGACCGACGGCGTCCATTTCGACCGCGATGCCGTCGAGGAGAAGTTCCTCCAGCGGACCGAGTACTGCCGCGCGACCGGAACGCCGATCTGGGTGGGGGAGTTCGGGCCGATCTACACCGGAGACGCCGCGCGCGACGCGCAGCGCTACCAGATCCTCCTGGACCAGCTCGAGATCTACCGTCGCCACAACGCGGGCTGGGCGATCTGGATGTACAAGGACGTAGGCCGTCAGGGACTCGTCCACGTCCGCCCCGATTCGACCTACGCACGCCACTTCGCGGAGTTCATGGCCAAGAAGGACCGGCTCGGTGCCGACCATTGGGGGAGCACCGGGATCGGGGTGGCCGAGGTCACCGAACCCGTCCAGCAGCTCGTCGCCAGGGAGTTTCCCGACTTCGACCCGTACCCGTGGGGTCGGCGCGACTGGGTGCGCACGCTTCTTCTCAACATCCTCTGCGCGCAGCCGCTCGTCGGCGAGTACGCACGACTGCTCGCCGGCCTCGACGACGACGCCCTGCTCGCGCTCGCGGACTCGTTCGCGTTCGAGAACTGCACGGTGCGCGAGCCTCTCGCGAGGTTCCTGGCGGCTGGCTGACCGGCCCTGCACCTGTTCTGCAGCACATCATCACCAAAGGGAGGAATCACATGCGTCACCACGTAAGGCTGCGCAGGTTGCGGCCACTCGCATTGCTCGCTTCGGCGTGCATCGCCCTGCCGATGGCAGCCCAGGTCAACGCCGGGGCGTCGGTGAAGGCGGGCGCAGCGCACGCGAAGCGCGCGTCGAGCGCTTCGGGGACCATCAACTGGTGGGGGTGGACCCCGACCGACTCGACGCTCGCCAACGACGAGATCGCGCAGTTCCACAAGGTGTATCCGAAAATCACCGTGAAGTTCAAGCTCATCACCATCGCAAACTGGGTCACCGCCCTGCGCCCCGCGCTCGTCTCGGGGGCCGGACCGGACATCTTCGAGATGCAGCCTGGTGCGTACGTCACGGAGTTCAATTCCTTCGCCACGAACATGGCGCCGGTCATGACGCAGGCACTCGGCGCAAACTGGCAGTCGAAGATCGCCCCGAGCGGCGTGAGCGGGCTCACCTACAACGGCAAGCTCACGGCGGCGTCGGTCGGCTCGGTGTACGCGGGAATGCTCTGGATCAACCAGCAGCTCTTCGCGAAGTACAAGCTCACGCCGCCGAAGACCCTGAGCCAGTGGGTGAGCGACTGCGCGGTGTTCAAGTCCCACGGCGAGGGCTGCTTCGTGCAGGGCAACGCGACCGAGGGCTTCCTCCAGGACACCCTCCAGTCGATCACCAACTCGGTCCAGCCAGGGCTCTGGACCGAGGCCTCGAAGGGCACGGCGAAATGGAACAGCCCGGGAATCGTGAAGGCACTGACCATCTGGAAGCAGCTGTTCAGCAACGGGGTCATGCAGGCCGGCTCGCTCGGATACCAGCAATACCCGGACGCCAACAACGCGTTCCTCACGGGCAAGTACGCGATGATCATGATGGGCACGTGGTACATGCAGAACGTCACGACGGCCGGGATGAAGTCCGCGATGCAGGCGGCAGGTGTGACGAACCCGAAGCCGTTCACGGCGCTCCCGATCCCGTTCCCGAACGTCGGTGGCCACCCGAGTGCGTCGTACGGTGACGCCGACTACGGCCTCGCGATCTACAACCGCTCGAAGAACATCGCAGCGGCCGAGGACTTCGTGAAGTGGCTCGCGACCTCGAGCGAGGGTCAGCAGTACGTGGCGAACCAGCTCGACGACCTGCCGTCCCTCCGGACGATCGACCCGAACTTCAAGGCAATTCAGCTCGTGAACCGCGCCGCGCAACAAGGAGCGATCCAGAACCTCATCAAGAACGTCGGGTCGGTCACCCAACCGCGCGAGTCGCTCTTGAGCTCCGACGTGCAAAATGCGATCCTCACTGCTGCCCAGTCGGTGGGGAGCGGATCGGCGACGCCGAAGGCCGCAGCGGACACGTTGCAGAAGGCGGCGGTCGCCGCCGGCGAGAAGTTCAAGTAGCAGGCATGCAGCGTGGGGAGCGCAGGGATCCTCCTGCGCTCCCCACGGGAAGAGGTGACGCGGTGCCACAGGTCGCAACCGGAGGGAAGCCGAAGGGTGCGCAGGCGTCCTCCCCCGGCCGGCCGCGGCGCCCGGCGCGCACCTGGCACGTGAAGGTGCCGGGCGTGCCGGGCGCCACTTCCGGGCGCGGGAGCGTGAAGATCGCGTCCGGGGTCCCCTGGATCATGCCCGCGCTGGTGCTCTGCGTCGGGCTCCTCTACTACTGCATCGGCTACACGGGCCTCATCTCGACGTGGAACTGGGATGGCATCAGCCCGAACCCCAAGCACGTCGGCGCCGGGAACTACAGCTCGATCGTGCACGACCCGCTCTTCTGGGGAGCGGTGTGGCACACGCTGATCTTCTTCGCCGTCACGTTCACGATCCAGACCTTTCTCGGTCTGCTCTTCGCCGTGCTGCTCCACTCGAAGGTCAAGCTCGCGGGGATCTACAAGGTGGTCATCTTCACCCCCGTAGTGCTCGCGCCGGCGATCATGGCACCGGTCTTCCGCGAGATGTTCTCGCCGACGGGCCAGCTGAACTCGGTGTTGCACGCCATCGGGCTCGGCGCGCTCGAGCAGTCGTGGATCGGCCAGACGAGCACCGCCCTTCCCGCCATCATGGCGATCACGATCTGGGAGTTCACCGGCTTCACCTTCGTGCTCTACTACGCCGCCATCAGCCAGATCGACAGCGCGATCGTCGAGGCGGCGCGCCTCGACGGAGCGGGGAACCTACGCGTGATCACGAGGATCGTCTGGCCGAACGTCGCGGGCACGACCTTCGCGCTCGCGACCCTCAGCGTCATCGGAGCGCTCAAGACGTTCGACATACCGTGGCTCGTCACCTCGGCGGGTCCCGACTACGCGACGAACTTCCTGGGCACCTACATCTACCAACAGATCATCCAACTGGACCACGTCGGGTACGGCGCCGCGCTCTCGGTCATCCTGCTCGTCATCGCCGTCATGTTCGGGGTCGTCCTCCAGCTTTGGCGCAACCGCAGGGCGGACCACTGATGTTCGAGGTCCGGTCTCGATGGAAGAAGGTCGCCCTCCAGGTCGTCCTCACGCTGCTCGTGCTGCCGTACCTGTTCCCGCTCGTCGTGATGGTCCAGGGATCGCTAGCCGGGGCTGGGGTCTCCAACTTCCGGGCGGTCGTCGACGTTCCGGGCTTCTGGCGCTTCTTCGTGAACAGCGGCATCATCGCCGCCAGCGTGATCGCTATCGTCTATGTCGTCGCGATGCTCGCCTCGTACGGCTTCGCGAAGCTGCGCATCTTCGGGCGCGAGGTGTACTTCTGGATCCTTCTCGCCTGCCTCACGCTGCCCGAGGTCGTCCTGCTCGCGCCGTTGTTCACGACAGACCAGAAGCTCAATCTCTACAACACCTACTGGTCGGTGCTGCTCCCCCTCGCAGCGCTCCAGGTGCCCTTCGCCGTGCTCCTGACGAGGAACTTCATCAACGGGCTTCCCGACGAGCTCTTCGAGGCGATTCGCGTCGACGGGGCGGGCACGGTGAGCACGTTCCGCAATCTCGTCGTACCCCTGACGCGCCCGATCGCCGCGGCGGTCGTCATCTTCAGCCTCATCGGCGCCTGGAACGACTATCTGATGCCGCTCGTGTTCCTCCAGTCGCCGAACATGCAGACGATCACGCTCGTCCCGCAGTTCTTCGTGGGTGAGTTCAACAACGACCAGACGAAGATCCTCGCCTCGGCGCTCATCACGGCGATTCCCGAGATCGTCGCCTACCTCGGTCTCCAGCGACTCTTCGAGCGCGGCCTGACGGCCGGGGCTGTGAAGTGAGCGCTGTCCGCCGCCGGTGAACGTCCTCGTGACCGGCGGCAGCGGGAAGCTCGGTCGCGCGGTCGTCGCCGATCTCCTTTCCCACGGCCACGAGGTGTTGAACGCGGATCTCGTCCCGCCCGCCGAGGAGGCGAGCCCCTTCGTCAGGGTGGACCTCGAGGACGCGGGAGCGGTCCTCGAGCTCGTCGGCGGGATCGACTTCTGTCCGCGGCCGGAGGCCGTCGTCCACCTCGCGGCCATCCCGGCGCCCGGTCGCGCCGCGAACTCCGTGACATTCCGGACGAACGTGGTCTCGACCTACAACGTCTTCGAGGCGGCGCGGCGTCACCGCGTGAAGAACGTCGTCTACGCGTCGACCGAGATCATCTTCGGCCTGCCGTTCGACACGCCGCCCGGGCCGCTGCCGCTCACCGAAGACGCCGCAGAGCGCCCGGAGAGCGCGTACGGGCTCGCCAAGCTGCTCGTCGAGAAGATGGCCGAGCAGTTCTGCCGATGGGACCCGGAGCAGAAGATGATCGGGTTGCGCTTCTCGAACGTGCAGGAAGTCCGGGACTATGCACGATTCCCCGGGTTCCAGGAGAACCCGTTCGAGCGCAAGTGGAACCTGTGGGGATACATTGACGCCCGAGACGGTGCGACGGCCGTCCGCAAGGCCCTCGAGTCGCCGCTGCGCGGCGCGGAGGTCTTCACGATCGCGAATGCGGAGACGGTCGTCGCGGTGGCGAACGAGCAGCTCGTCGCCCGTTGCTTTCCCGGCACGCCCCTCGACCCCTCTCTCGCGCCGAACGCCACACTTCTCTCCATCGACAAGGCCCGCCGGCTCCTCGGCTTCGAGCCGGCGCACTCGTGGCGCACCGAGGTCGATCCGGTCGCACGGCACGACGGCCCGACGTGAAGCCGTCGGCAGCGCCGCGGCCGCCGGACAACGTGACATCAGACAAGTACAAGGAAGGTACCGATGACCGCTCCGCGCTTCCGAGATGCAGGCCTTCCCGTGGACGAGCGAGTTGAGGACCTGCTCGCCCGCATGACCCTCGACGAGAAGCTTGCGCAGCTCGGGTGCGTCTGGATCAGCTCGCTGGTCGACCACGACGGGTTCAGCGAGGTCCGGGCGAGGGAGGTCGCGCCGCACGGCATCGGCGAGATGACGCGGCTCTCGGGGGCCACGGGCCTGCTTCCCGCCGACACCGCACAGTTGATGAACTCCGTCCAGAGGTACATGGTGGAGCAGACCCGTCTCGGGATCCCCGTCCTTGTCCACGAGGAGGGAACGGGCGGCTTCCTCGCGCGCGGCGCCACGGTCTTTCCCCAGGCGCTCGGTCTCGCGGCGAGCTTCGACCCCGAGCTCGTCGAGGACGTCGCGACCGTCATCCGCGAGCAGATGCGCGCCGTCGGGGCCCGCCACTGCCTCGCGCCCGTCCTCGACGTCGCGCGCGACCCGCGCTGGGGTCGCGTCGAGGAGACCTTCGGGGAGGAGCCCTTTCTCGTCGGCACCCTCGGCGTCGCGTACGTCCGCGGGCTCCAGAGCACGGACGTCGCCGGCGGGGTGCTCGCCACCGGGAAGCACTTCCTCGGCCACGCGAGCCCCGAGGGTGGCCGCAACCACGGGCCGATGGTCGTCGGCGAGCGGGACTTGCGCGACTTCTACGGCGAGCCGTTTGCCGTCGCCATCGCTCAGGCGGGTCTCGCGACCGTGATGAACTCCTACAGCTCGGTCGACGGCCTCGCCCCGGCGGGTTCCCGCCGGATCCTCACCGACCTTCTCCGCGGCGAGCTCGGCTTCGGAGGGATGGTGGTCGCCGACTACTTCGCGGTCTCGCTCTTGATGACGCACCAGCACGTGGCCGGGGACAAGCGCGGTGCCGCGGTGCAGGCACTCGAGGCGGGCCTCGACATGGAGCTCCCGGCGACCGACTGCTTCGGGGCGCCGCTGCGCGACGCGATCGCCGACGGCGAGGTCGGCCTTCCGGTCGTCGACACCGCGGTCCGGCGGGTCCTGCGGGCGAAGTTCGCGCTCGGACTGTTCGAGTCGCCGTACGTCGACCCAGACCGGGCGGCCGCCGCGTTCGAGACGCCGTCCCAGCGTGCCCTCGCCCGTCGGGCGGCGCAGGAGGCGGTGGTGCTCCTCACGAACGACGGGGTGCTCCCGCTCGCGCCCGGAACACGCAGCATCGCCGTCGTCGGACCTGGTGCGGACGACGTGCGCCTCCTCCAAGGCGACTACCACTACCCGTCGCACCATCGGAGCGCCGACGGGCCGGTCGAGCTCGAGAGCGAGGGCGGTGCCGCGCTTCTACTGCTCCCGACCGCGAGCGGGGGCGAGTGGCAGCCCGGCGCCTACTACACGGACCACGTCACGCCGCTCGCGGGCCTTCGCGCCGCGCTCGGCCCCGACGTGGACGTCGCGTGGGCGCCCGGATGCGCTGTCACCGGAGGCGACCGGAGCGGGATCGCCCCGGCGGCCGAGCTCGTCGGTGCGGCCGAGGTCGGCATCGTCGTCGTCTCCGGGAGGTCGGGCCTCGGGCGCTCGTCCACGGTCGGCGAAGCGCGTGATGCGACTGACCTCGGCGTGACCGGTCTCCAGAGCGAGCTCGTGCGCGCCTGCGCGGCGACCGGGACGCCGCTCGTCGTCGTGGTCATGAGCGGACGCGTCCACTCCCTCGTAGACGTCGAGCCGCACGCCGCCGCGCTGCTGTACTGCGCGCCACTCGGCGAGGAGGCGGGGACGGCGCTCGCCGACGTCCTCCTCGGCGCGGTGTCGCCGTCCGGCCGCCTCCCCGTGACGCTTCCGCGAAGTGTCGGTCAGGTGCCGCTCCACGTCGGTCACCGGTCCGGGGGGTCGACGGCGATGTTCTACGGCGAGTACAGCGATTCGCCGACGAGCCCGCAGTTCGCCTTCGGTCACGGTCTCAGCTACACGAGCGTGGACTACCGGGACCTGCGGATCGTGGCGGGTGACACGCGCGACGAGATCGAGGTCCGCTTCGTCCTCGAGAACGTCGGCGGGCGTGCGGCCGCCGAGGTCGCCCAGCTCTACGTCCGCGACCTCGTCGCCTCCGTCGCCCGTCCGGAGCTCCAGCTCGTCGGATTCGCTCGGATCGACCTCGAGCCCGGTGCGTCGAGCCCCGTGACGTTCCGCGTGCATCCGAGCCGCCTCGCGTTCACCGATGCCGACCTCCGCCGGGTCATCGAGCCCGGGGACTTCGCGTTCTCCGTCGGGGCGTCCTCGGTGGACCTCCGCCTCAGCGACGTCGTGGCGATCCCCGGCGAGAGGGTCGAGTTCCCGCTCTGTGACCTTCGCCCCACGACGGTCGTGCTGGGCGAGCCGCTCCTCCCCCCGGCGGCGGTCGCCCTCGACTGATCGCGCGCTCCTCCGCGCCCGCAGCGCGAGGTCCGCACCCCCGAATGGTCACGGACAGGATGCGGTCGTAGCCGGACGGCGACAAGGGCGCACCTTGGCCGCGAGCTACCAGGCGTAGTGCTCGGGGGCGGTGCGGTAGCCGGGGAAGATCTCGTCCAGGCGGGTGAGGGCGCTCGCGTCCAGCGTGACGTCGAGCGCACGCAGTGATGCGCCGAGATGCTCGTGCGTGCGGGGCCCGACGATGGGGCACGTGACCGCGGGCTGGCGCAGGAGCCACGCGAGCGCGATTTCGCCGGGCTCGTGGCCGAGCTCGGCGGAGAAGTCCTCGAAGGCCTCGATCTGCGGGCGCATTCGCTCGAGCGTCTCGGCGGCTCGCCCCTCGAGCCGGCGCAAGCCCTCGCGTTGCTTGCGCAGCACGCCGCCGAGCAGCCCGCCGTGCAACGGCGACCACGGGATCACGCCGATGCCGTAGTGGCGGGCGGCGGGGAGCACCTCGAGCTCGAGCTCGCGCACGACGAGGTTGTAGATCGACTGCTCGCTGACGAGGCCCGCGAAGTGCCGCTCGGCGGCCGCGCCCTGCGCCTGGGCCATATGCCAGCCGGCGAAGTTGCTGCTGCCGGCGTAGAGGACCTTGCCCTGCTGGACGGCGACCTCGACCGCCTGCCAGATCTCCTCCCAGGGAGTCTCGCGGTCGACGTGGTGGAACTGGTAGAGGTCGACGTAGTCGGTCTGCAGCCTCGTGAGGCTGGCGTCGAGGGCGCGGCGGATGTTGAGCGCGGAGAGCTTGGACTCGTTGGGCCACTCGCCCATCGCGCCATAGAGCTTGGTGGCAAGGACGGTCTTCTCCCGCCGCCCGCCGCCCTTGTTGAACCAGCGGCCGATCAACTCCTCGGTCGCGCCCGGGCCGAGCTCGCCGCCGTAGCGATTGGCGGTGTCGAAGAAGTTGATCCCGGCGTCGTGGGCCGCGTCCATTATCGCGTGGGCGTGGTCCTCGGGCGTGAGTCCGCCGAAGTTCATGGTTCCGAGGCAGAGGCGGCTGACCAGAAGGCCCGAGCGCCCGAGGTGGGTGTAGTCCATGCACCGGGCTTACCAGCCGGTCCGGGCCACTGTCCACCGCACGCCCGGCCGACGCGCACGTCCGCCCCGAGCGCGCCGGTGCGCCCGTCACGCACGTGTCGGGCGGGCTCCGTCGGCGAGGCTCGTGGCGGCCACCCGGCAGTCTGAGACGGGCACCCGGACACCGCGCACGTCACCCACGAGCACCTCTCCCGTCCGGGTCGACCGGCGCCGTCGCCGAGGACGGGCTCGCGCGGCCATCGGGTGCCGGCGTGGTCGCCCGCGGTCGTACGGCGGGCCGGCCGTGGCCATCGCCCCCGTACTCCTCCTGGAGGCCACCATCGCCGGGGTGGAGGAGGCGGGCGACGGCCGACCGCCCGTCGCCGGAGGTCCGGAGCAGGACGTAGGAGACCATGTAGCCGGCGAGCAGCGCGACGAGGATGGGGATCCAGATCCACATGGACATGGCGGTCCTTTCGTGTCAGCGGCGTGAATTCCCGATCACCGGAGCGCCCGGTTCGGCAGCGGTCCTTGTGCGCCCGTTCCTCGAGCAGGCTGGCTTGAACGTTCAGCCAGGGTCGAGGACGAGCCGCCCCTGATCACGAAGGACCTCGGGAGCACATCCCCGGACGAGACGCTCACCCGCCACCCTACGGGCAACTTGACGCCGTCGAAGTTCCTCTCCGAGCTCGCCCTGTTGAAGTCGGACGCGGCGGCGAGCCACGCGCTCGAGTCGACGAACGACGACGTCGCGAGCATGGCAGCGGTGTTCTCACAGCTGAGCGGGGCCGGCGGGAAGCTCGGAGGGCTCGCGCACTCCTTGGTGGGCGGGAAGGCCGGCGGAACTGCACTGCTCGCCTACTCGGCGGCCTTCCCGCCCACCGTCGGTGCGAACGGCCACGCGACCGCGGCCCCGGGCACGCTCGTGCTCTCGCCCGCGATGCGGGTGGGCACGTCGGCGATCCGGCTCACCTACCTGGACGTCGTCATCAATAAGGGGGCTGCTGTCGGCGGTCCCGACGTTCGCGCAGTGGACCCGCGGGCCGCCGTGCCCGGGTGGAAGCTCGTCGCGAACGCCGCGACGGTCGCGACGATGTCGTTCCGGTACAACGGCTGGGCCTACCCCATCACCGCGACCGGGGCGTGCGCGTAGCTACCGCCGGCACGACGGCGCCCTCGCCGGCGGCTGCCGCGGGCGAGCGCTTCGGCGGCGTCGGCCGCCGGGTCACCGGCGGTTCGCCGACATTCGAGGTGCTACTCCGTCGAGATCGCCCGGAGCACGTCGAGGCGCGCCGCACGCCGCCCGGGGGCGGCGCCGGCTGCGACCCCGGCGATCCCGGCGAGCACCGCGACGGCGACGAGGCGCGTGAACGGGATGGACAGGCTCGTGATGCCCGAGGAACGGAGCGCGGCGACCATCGCCCACCCGAGGACGGTCCCGACCACCAGAACCTCGAGCGCGCCGAGGAGCGAGATCACGAGCGACTCGGCGCGCACGGTCGCGCCGAGCTGGCGTCGGGTCATCCCGACGGCGCGAAGCAGGCCGAGCTCGTGGGTGCGCTCGTAGACGGACAGGGCGAGGGTGTTCGCGATTCCGATGAGCGCGATGAGCAGCGCGAGCGCGAGCAGGCCGTACACGAGGTTGAGCATCTGGTCGACCTGAGCGGACTGGTTGGCCTTGAACTGCGCCTGGTCCATCAAGGTCGCGTTCGGATAGTGCGCGATCACGCCTTCGACGGCGGACCTTCCCGCCGCCGTCGTCACGCCGGGTGCGACCTTCACGTAGATCTGGAAGTCGAGGTTCAGCGGGAAGTTCTGCCGCGCCGCGGCGACGGTCAGCACGTAGTCGCCCGCCATCTGGCGCGCCGAGTAGATCGCCTCGACGTGGAAGACCCGCACGCCGGTGGTCGGGAACGTCACCCGGACCGCGCTGTCGAGGCGCAGGTGGTGGTCGGCCGCCGCCTGGGTCGACACCGCGATCCCCTGCGCGGTCATGCGCCCGAGGTTCCCGGCAGTCACGCCGACGTCGAAGAGATCGTCGACGTGGCGGGGGTCCGCGGCGAGGATCGTCGTCGGCGACCCGTAGAGCCTCGCCATCCCACCGCTCACACCCGTGACCGCGCTCACTTGCGGGAGGCGCGCGAGCGAGCGTGCGAGGTCCGGGCTGAAGCCGCTCGAACCGCCTGCGACGCCACCGCTGCTCACGACGTAGTCGGCCCGCATCGCCCTGTTCACGACGTCGTTGATCGACGCCTTCGTGGACGCGGCGACGACGTTCATGAGCGCGACGACGGCGACGCCCACCATGAGCGCGGACGCGGTCGCAGAGGTGCGCGCCGGGTTGCGGAGCGCGTTGTGCCGCGCGAGCGTCCCGGGCACGCTCCGCCAGGCGAGCGGTGCGCCGATCGCCGCGCTCGCGGGGCGCGCAACGAGCGGCCCGAGCAGGGCGAGTCCGACGAAGAGCACCGCGGCGCCGCCGCCGACGAACGCGACCCTCGCGGGCACCGACGCGAACAGGCCGGTTCCGAGCACGGCGGCGCCGATCGCCGAGGTCCCCGAGCCGCCGAGCACGCGCGCCGCAAGGTGCGGCGCCGCGTCGATGCCGACCTCCTGGAGCACCGCGACCGGCGCGACGCGCGCGGCGCGACGAGCGGGGAGGAGCGCGGACAGGACCGTCACCCCGGTGCCGAGCGCGAGGCAGACGACGACCGTGCGCGCGGCGAGGACGAGGCCGGTCGCGGGGATCGCGATGCCCAGCGCGGCGAGCAGCGCCTTGAGCGCCCCGGCGAGGCCGAGGCCCACGACGAGGCCGCCGGCGGAGGCGACGATCCCGATGACGCACGCTTCTCCGAGAACCGAGGCGGTTACCTGGGCCCGGCTCGCGCCGACGGCGCGGAGCAGCGCGAGCTCCCGCATTCGCTGCGCGACGACGATCGTGAAGGTGTTGAAGATGAGGAACGAGCCGACGAAGAGCGCGATCAGCGCGAACACGATGAGCACGGTATTGAAGAAGCCGAGCGCCTGGTGCACCGCGTCCTGGCCCTCTCGCGTGACCGCCTGGCCGCTCACGACCTCGACGCCGGGGGTGTGGATGGCGGCTTGTACGCGCTGGACGAGCGTACTGCGGCCGACCCCGGGTGTCGCCTGCACGTCGATCTGGTCGACCTTGCCGGGCTGCCCGAGCACACGCGCCGCGGTCGCGGGGGTGAAGGCGGTGATCGACGCGCCGAGCGGGCTGTCCGCGCTCCCCCACGTCGCGATCCCGGTGATCGTGAAGCGCGCCGGCGCGAGCTTGGTCAGCACGAGCACGCGGTCGCCGACGTGTAGGTGGCCGACGTCGGCCGAGTGCTTGTCGACCACGATCTCGTCGCTCGCGCTCGGCGCCCGGCCACCCGGCAGGAGCTCGAGCGGGTTCAGTGCCCTCACGTCGATCCACGCCTCCCCGAGCGTGGGTGGGCCGTTCGTCGCCGTGCCGATCGCCTTGCCGTCGCTGCCGACGAGCTGCGCGTAGCCCTCGATGCCAGCCGCGACCGCGTCGACCCCGGGAACCGCCTTCACGGTCCGGACGAGGGACGCGTCGATGGGCTCGCGTTGGCTCGTGAAGCTCGCTCCGGGGTCGTACGCCTGCGCGCCACGGACGATCGCGTCGGTCGACTGGTAGATGGAGCTGTAGAGGCCGTCGAAGCTCCGTGAGATCGTGTCGGTGAGGACGAGTGTGGCGCTCATGAACGAGACGCCGAGCAGCACGGCGAGCGCGGTCAGCCCGTAGCGCACCTTGTGACCGACGACTCCCTTCCAGGAAATGCGCCACATGGCCGTTCGCCTTTCGTGCGACGTTCGCCGTGCCGGTTCCGGTCGCGGATCGCGGGTCAGGTCTCGAGCGCCCGGATCGCGTCGAGCACCGAATCGGTGGTCGGGCGCACGAGCTCGCGGACCACGCGGCCGTCGGCGAGGAACAGCACGCGGTCCGAGAAGCTGGCGGCGTGGGCGTCGTGGGTCACCATCACCACGCTCTGGCCGTAGTCGTCGACCGCGCCGCGGATCCGGCGCAGCAGCTCCCGCGCGGCGTGCGAGTCGAGGTTGCCGGTGGGCTCGTCGGCGAACAGCAGGTCCGGTCGGGTGACGAGCGCCCTCGCGGTCGCGACGCGCTGCTGTTGACCACCCGAGAGCTCGGCCGGTCGGTGAGCGAGCCGGTCGGCGATGCCGAGCGAGCTGGTGAGCTCCTCGAGCCAGTCGCGCTCCGCTCGCCGGCCCGCCAAGGTGAGCGGGAGGACGATGTTCTCGCGCGCGCTCAAGGTCGGGACGAGGTTGAAGGCCTGGAAGACGAAGCCGATGCGGTCCCGCCGGAGCTCGGTCATCGCCTTGTCGCCGAGCGTCCCGAGGTCGGTCTCTCCGAGGATCACCCGACCCTCTGTCAGTCGGTCGAGCCCGGCGAGGCAGTGGAGCAGCGTCGACTTGCCCGATCCGGAGGGCCCCATGATCGCGGCGAACTCACCGCGGGCGAACTCGGCTGTCACGCCGTCGAGCGCGCGGACCGCGGTCTCGTTCTTGCCGTAGACCTTGACGCCGGCGACGATGCGCGCAGCGGGCGCGGCGAGACCCGGTCGCTCGAGGGCGAGCTGGTGGCGTGCGGAGATCATCGGTGCCGACCCTCCTCGACAGCTCGCACGCCGGAAGGCGCGCGCTCACTGCGCAGCATCCGCCCTCGCCCGGCGCCGCCGCCAGAGGCGAAGGTCGCACGGTGCGGAGCGCGCCGGCGGTGGCGCAGGGTCAGGTCCACGGGAGCTCGAGCGCGGGACGGTCGTGGTCGGCACGAGCGACGAGACCGAGGAGGGGGCCCTGCTGGACGTCGGGGTCGACGCCGCGCGACGCCGGGACCTCTCCGTCAGACGTGCTCTGTCAGACGTGCTCTGTCAGACGTGCTCCGTCAGACGTGCTCGGACCGGCCGCGTGCGGCGCGCGAGCGCCGATCGCGGCGATCTCGCGCTCAGGTGTGGTGAGGCAGGCGGGCGAGCACCGCCTCGGGGTTCTCGCAGCCGACGACCCATTCGTCGTAGTCGGCGCCCTCGAACTCGAGCAGCAGCCCGCGCGGCGTGCCGTGGTGCACGGCGGCGAAGATCTTCGTCCCGCCGTCGAGGATCGTTCCCACCTCGGCGACGCCGGGGAGGCGCTCGCCGATCTTCCAGCCGTGGTCCGCAGGCTCGTGGGCGTCCTCGAGCACCGCGACCCGGCGGAGCGACGACACCGGAGCCCGCGGGTCGCGGTGCACCGACGCGGCCTTCTCGCCCAGCGAGAGACGAAGCACGATCTCGTCGCCGTCCACCTCGAGCTCCGCCATCGCCCCTCCTCGCGTCGATTGATCACGTTTGTGCTATTGATATCAGAAATGGGAGCGAAATGCTAGAGTGCGCCGCGTGGCGAGCGCGGACCTACTGCTGCATCCGGTGCGCCTGCGCATCGTGAAGGCGTTCCTCGGCGATCGGGCGCTCACGACCGCCGAGGTCGCGTCGGAGCTCTCCGACGTCCCGGTCGGCAGCCTCTACCGGCACGTCGCGCTGCTCGCCGGTGCTGGCGTGCTGCAGGTCGTGGCGGTGAGGCGCGTGCGCGGAGCGGTCGAGCGCACGTACTCGCTGCGTCAGGTCGCGGCCCAGATCCAGCAGGCCGGGGCCACGGCGATGACCAAGGACGAGCACGCGCACGCGTTCACGGCCTTCGTGGCCGGCATGCTCGCCGACTTCGACCGTTACCTCGCCTCGCCCGGGTTCGACCCGGTGCGCGACGACGCCTCGTACCGTGTCGCGGTGATGTGGCTCGACGACGCGGAGTACGCGGACTTCCTGCGCGACCTGGTCGCGATCGCGAAGCCGCGCCTCGCGAACGCGCCGGGCACGGCGCGCACGCGGCGCATGCTCTTCAGCGTGCTCATGCCCGCGCCCGGGGGGCCGCACGCGCCCGCTGCGGGTCGCGAGCACCCGGCCTCGCGCCCGGCGCGGGCACGCACGGGGGGCGGGTCGTGACCGCGTTCGGCGGAGCCGCGCGGCGCGCCGCAGCGGTCGTGGAGCTCGCACGGGACGGGCGGTTCGAGGAGATCGCTGCGCTCTTCGCGGCGCCGCTGCGCCCGGTGGTCCCTGCCGAGGCGCTCCACTCGGCGTGGGACGCGGCGATCGCTGCGGCCGGCCAGCTCCGTTCCACCGGCGCGCCGGTCGTCGAGGAGGCTCCGCTCGGGGGGAGCATCGTGAAGATCCCGGTCGCGTGCGAGCACGCGGTGCTCGTCGTCGTCGCGTCCATGACGGCGCTCGGCGAGCTGACCGGTCTTCAGCTCGCGCCCCCGAGCGTCCTTGCGCCGCCGGCTGCGTGGGAACCCCCCGACTACGTGGACCCGGAGCGGTTCACCGAGGAGGACGTCACGCTCGGGGACAGCCCGCTCGCCGTCTCCGGCTCGCTCTCCGTGCCACGCGGGCGCGGGCCGCATCCCGCGCTCGTCCTGCTCGCGGGGTCCGGACCGAACGACCGGGACGAGACGATCGGCCGGAACAAGCCGCTCAAGGACCTCGCGTGGGGCCTCTCCTCGCGCGGTGTCGCGGTGCTCCGCTTCGACAAGGTCACGTTCGTGCACCCGGGCGAGGTGCAGGCGGACGGCTCGTTCACGATGGCCGACGAGTACGTCCCGCACGCGCTCGCCGCGCTCCGCGTGCTGCGCACCCGCCCGGAACTCGACGCGTCTCGACTGTTCGTCGCCGGCCACTCCATGGGAGGGACGGTCGCCCCCCGCGTCGCCCGCGAAGAGCCGTCGCTCCGCGGTCTCGTCCTGCTCGCGGCCGGCGCGATCCCCGCGCACCGTGCAGCCGCCCGCCAGCTCCGCTATCTCGCCTCGCTCGACCCGACGGCGGCCGGGGCCGCGTCCATGGCCGCGGACGCGATGGATGAGCTGGTCCGGCGCGTGGACTCGCCCGATCTCGCGCCCGACACGCCTTGCGAGGAGCTGCCCTTCGGCGTCCCCGCCCCGTACTGGCTCGACGTGCGCGCCTACGACCCGGTCGCGCTCGCCGCAGTGCTCGCGACCCCGGTGCTCGTGCTCCAGGGCGGGCGGGACTACCAGGTGACGGTCGAGGACGACCTCGCCCGGTGGCGGGAAGGGCTCGCAGGGCGCGCGGGCGTCGAGATTCGCGTCTACCCCGCCGACAACCACCTCTTCTTCTCCGGCGAGGGTCCGTCCGCACCCGGCGAGTACGAGCCCGCCCAGCACGTCGACGGCGCGGTCGTCGCGGACGTCGCCCGGTGGGTGCGCGACGCTCCGCCCGCACGGTCGCGCTGAGCCCGCGCACCCGACGCACCGCGCGGGCATGCGGTGCCGTCGAGGCCGCCGCTCCGGCGCTCCAGAAGAGCGCGAGGACCGCGGCGCGCGACGATGCACGCGCCGGGCCGAATGTGATGGCACTACCTGTGGCAGAACTCTCAGCGGGCCTTCAGCGGGGCCCGCGTCGACGTTCGGACGCGCCCCCGATCATGGTCACATCGCCAGAGCGGCGATCGAACGACCAGGAGAGGCGGAAACCATGACGCTGCTCATCGCCACAATCCCGCTGATGATCGCCGTGATCGCTGCGGTGGTCGCCCCGCTCGTGGCCACGATGCGCTACGAGCAGCGGCTGCAGTTCGCAGCCCTCGAGTCGAGCCCGCGGGCTCGCACCCCTCGCGAGGCCGAAGTTGCGCGGGTGGCCGCGTAGACAAGGACCGGGCGCGCTCGAGCGCCCGTCGAAACGGCCCCCCGGTGTCCCCACGGCGCCGGGGGGCCGGGTCGTGTTCGGCGGACCGCCGACCCGGTGCGCCGACACCGCCCGGCCGCCGCCGCGCCGTCGCGCTCAGCCCACGCCGATGTCGGGCCCGGTGATCGATCCGGAGCTGAGCGCGTAGCCCGCCGGCAGGAGCGGCGAGCCGGCGATCCCACCGCTCACGATCCCCGCGAGCGTCGCATGCGCGAGGTTCGTCCCCGCGAGGTCGGCGCTCGTGAGGGTCGCGCCGGACAGGTTCGCGCTGTAGAGGTCGGCGTTCGTGAGGTTCGTCGCCGAGAGGCCGGCGCCAGTGAAGTTCGTGGTCGGCGCGTTCGCGTCCGCGAGGTTCGCGCCGGTGAGGTTCGCCCCGGTGAGGTCCGCCCCGACGAGGTCCGCCCCCTCGAGTAGTGCGCCTCCGAGGTTCGCGCCGGGACCGACGAGGTAGCCGGACACGACAGACCATCCGCTCGGTAGCGCGGACGGCGTGCCCACGAGATCGCCCGAGCTCACGCCGGCGAGGGTCGCGCCCGACAGGTTCAGGTTCGTGACGTCGAGCCCTGCGAGGTCCGCGTTCGTGAGGTTCGCGCCCGGACCGACCAGGTAGCCGCCGGCGAGCGTCCAGCCGGACGGAAGCGCGGCCGGCGCGCCGGACACGCCTCCCGAGCTCACACCGCTGAGCGTCGCGCCGGTCAGGTTCGTGCCCGCGAGGCTGACCCCCGCGACGCTCGCGCCGGCCAGGTTCGCACCGGAGAGGTTCGCCCCCGGACCGACGAGATAGCCGCCGGCGAGCGCCCATCCGGACGGCAGCGAGGTGGGCACGCCGGTGATCTGGCCGGAGCTGACACCCGCGAGCTGGGCGCTCGCGAGGTTCGCCCCGGAGAGGTTCGCGCCCGGACCGACGAGGTATCCGGTGGTGAGCACCCAGCCCGTGGGAAGCCCGGTCGGGCTACCCGTCGTGCCGCCGCTCTGGACTCCGGTGAGCGTCGCACCGGTGAAGCTCGTGCCGGTGAGGTCGAGGCCCGACAGGTTCGCACCCGTGAGGTTCGCCGCCGTGAGGTTCGCGCCTGGTCCGACGAGGTACCCGGCCGTGAGCCTCCAGCCGGAGGGCAGCGACGAAGGCGTGCCGACGAGCCCCCCGGTGGTCGCCCCGGTGAGGTTCGCTCCCGCGAGCTGCGCGCCGGTGAAGTTCGCTCCGGTCAGCGTCGCGCTGCCGAAGTTCGCGCCGGCCAGGTCGTCTCCGGAGAAGTTGTACCCGGTGAGGTTCGCACCGGCGAAGTTCAAGCTCCCGAGGTGCGCGCCCGGTCCGACGAGGTAGCCGCCGGAGAGGCTCCATCCGACCGGCAGCGAGGTGGGTGTCCCGGTGACCCCGCCCGAGGTGACGCCGGTGAGCACGACGCCGAGCAGGGAGGTCTGGTCGAGGTTCGCGTCGAGGAGGTCGGCGCCCGTGAAGTTCGCGCCGGTCACGTTCGCGCCGGCGAGATCCGCACCGGACAGATCGGCACCCGAGAAGTCGGCGCCCGCGAGGTTCGCCCCCGGGCCGACGAGGTGACCGCGGACGACCGACCAGCCGGGGGGGAGTGACGCCGGCGTGCCGTGCACCGCGCTCGACGCGACGCCTGCGAGCGTGGCGCCGCCGAGCCTCGCCCGGGCGAGGTCGACGCCGACAAGCGACGCGTTGCGAAGGTTCGCGCTCGCGAGGTCGGCGGCCGGTCCGACGAGGTAGCCGCGCACGAGCGTCCACGGGCGCGGCAGGGTCGCCGGCTCGCCGTGAAGGGCGCGGGTCGCGACGCCGCCGAGCTTCGCCCCGGATAGGCGCGTGCGAGCGATGTTCGTGCCGACGAGGTTCGCGGTGCGCATGTCGGCGCCGTTCAGGTTGGCCCCGGCGAGGTTCGCATTGCGAAGGTGCGCTCCGGTGAGATGGGACTTCGATAGGTTCGCCCCTGCGAGATCGGCCCCGGTTAGGTTCGCCTTCGCGAAGTTCGCGCCGGCGAGGTCGCAACCGGCGAGGTCGACCTTCGGTACAGGCGTGTGCTCGCAGCGTGTCGTCCTTCTTGCCGCGGCGGACGCAGCGGGGACCGACGCCGTCGCGAGGGCGAGCACGACCGAGCAAGCGAGCGCGAGCCGGCGAAGGTGCGGGCGCGAGGCCCCGAGACGCGTGGCGGCCGAGCCGTCCGTCTGCCGCGCCGAGCCGTGCTGCTTGTCAGTGCACTCCGGAGCGTTTCCCATCTAGCCTCCTGAACTCGACGCGCCGTTCGGGCGCGTGCCCGCTCCGTTGCCCGCCGAGCGCCGGCCACCCGTCGCGCCGCTCCCACCCGTCGCGCCGCTCCCCGTACCCGAGGTCGCGTTCGCGGCGGTCGCGGTGACCGAGGTCGCGACGATCGTGCCGTTCGCGGACTTCGTCCCGACCACCGCCACGGTGTCGCCAAGAGCGAGGCCGGACGTGGTCCCCGCGGCCGTGCGCGTGACGGTCGTCGTCGGGGTGATCGTGACCTTCACCAGTGCACCGGACGCGCTCGTGAGGTAGATGGTGCTCTCCTTGACGTCGGTGAGAATGCCCGTGGCCGTCGGAGTGGCCCCGGGCGCCCCGCCTCCTCTGCCCGTCGCGCCACCGGCCGCCGACGCCGAGCCCTGACCGTCGAATCCGGAGAGTCCGCTCCCGCCGCCGAAGGTCGCGCGAAGCCGGGACGCGACGCCGGCAAGGGAGCTGGACCCCGAGCCGCGGGTGCGCTGGAGCGCCGCGCCGCCCCAGAAGGCTCCGGCCGCGACGAGCAGCGCCAGGAGCACCGCGGTCGGCACGCGCATCGACATGCGGCGCGTGACGGTGCGCGTCGGCCACTCGTCGTCCTGGTCGTCCTGGACCTGGAGGTCTGCGGTTGCGACGCCGACGTCGTGCCCCCACGGGCCACTCACGTCGGCGTCCCAGTCGTGCGCGTCGTGCGCGTCCGCGACGACGGCGTCCGGGGCGGCGTGACCCGCGGCCGCGCTCGGGATCTCCTCGGTGCGAGGGGCCTCGTCCGGTGGGATGTCGGTCATCTCGTCGCGCCCCCGTCTACTCGTAGCGGAGCGCGTCGATGGGCCGGAGCGAGGCCGCACGATTCGCCGGGTAGAAGCCGAAGAACACGCCGACGACGATCGACACGCCGAACGCGAGCGCGATCGAGTACGGCGCGACGACCGGTTGCACGCCGGCGATCTGGAAGCGCGAGCCGATGAGCCCGATAACGACGCCGGCGGTCCCGCCGATGAGCGACAGCAGGACCGACTCGTAGAGGAACTGGGCGAGGATCACGCGCTTTCGGGCGCCGATCGCCTTGCGGATGCCGATCTCCCGCGTCCGCTCGGTCACCGAGACGAGCATGATGTTCATCACGCCGATGCCCCCGACGAGCAGCGAGATCGCGGCGACGGCACCGAGCAGGACCGTGAAGGTGCTCGACGTCGACGACGCCGTGCTGAGCAGGGTCGCCTGGTTCACGATCGTGAACGGGAGGTTCGCCACGGTCGTCGCGTTCTGCGCGGCGAGGATGTCCTCGACCTCGGTCGCCGCGAGGTTGAGCGTGCTGGCCGAACGGCCCTGGACGAGCAGCTCGGTGAAGGTCGACGCTTCGCCGGTGAGCTCGTCCTGCACCGCGGTGTACGGCGCGATGATCACGTTGTCCTGGTTCGTGATGCCGGACGTCCCCTTCGTCGCGAGGACGCCGACGATCTTGAAGCTCGAGGAGCCGAGCTGGACGGTCTGCCCGATCGGGTTCTGGCCGGTCGTGAACAGGCTCGACAGCACGGTCTGACCGATGAGCACGTCGCGTACGCGGTTCGTCACGTCTGCGCTCGTGAGCGTGGAGCCCGCCTCGACCGTGTAGTCGTCGGCGGTGAGATACGACGGTGTGCTCCCGATGACCGAGGCGGTCGTCGACGCGGACCCGTACGTCGCGGTGACGTTGGTCGAGATGACCGGCGACACGGACTGTACGTCGGGCGCCTGCGCCTTGTCCTCGATCGCCTGAATGTCGGCGAGGGTGAGCACCGCGCTCTGGCTCTGGGTCCCGCCCGTCGACGGCCCCCGCCCGAATTGGCCCCGGTTCAGCACGGTGATCGTGTTGGTGCCGAGCTGGTTGATCCGCGCCTCGACCGCCTGGGACGAGCCGGTGCCCACGGCGACGAGGATGATGACGGCTGCGACGCCGATGAGGACGCCGAGCACAGTGAGCAGCGAGCGGAGCTTGTTCGCGCCCATTCCCTGGACAGCGATCCGGAGGTTGTCCGCCCAGCTCACGGTGCACCCACCGCGACGTCTCGGGTCGCGGTCCCGAATCGGGGCGGCGGCGCGCCCACTGGCGTGACTCGCCGGTCGTCGACGATGTTCCCGTCGCGCAGTCGCACGACCCGCTTCGCGAACCGTGCGACGTCGTCCTCGTGGGTGATGAGCACGACGGTGCGCCCCTCGGCGTTGATGTCGCTGAAGATGCCCATCACCTCGTTGCTCGAGGCGGAGTCGAGGTTGCCGGTCGGCTCGTCGGCGAGGACGAGGGAGGGGTTCGTGACGATCGCACGGGCGACGGCGACGCGCTGCTGCTGACCGCCGGACATCTCGCTCGGCACGTGCCCGGCGCGGTCCGCGAGCCCGACCGCGGCGAGCGCGTCGAGAGCGCGCTTGCGGCGCTCCTCGCCGCGTACGCCCGCGTACGCGAGGGGGAGCTCGACGTTCGAGAGCGCGGTCGTCCGCGCGATCAGGTTGAAGCTCTGGAACACGAACCCGATCTTGCGGTTGCGGACCCTGGCGAGGCTCTCCTCGTCGAGCGTCCGCACGTCGACACCGTCGAGGAAGAAGTGTCCCCGGCTCGGCACGTCGAGACATCCGATGATGTTCATGAGCGTCGACTTCCCCGAGCCCGACGCCCCCATGATCGCGACGAGGTCGCCGCGCTCGACGACGAGCGAGACGCCCCGCAGCGCGTGGACCTCGGCCTCACCGCGTGAGTAGGTCTTCGTGATCCGGCGGAGCTCGATGACCGGCCGCCCGTCCCGCGCGGGCGACGGCGCGACGGCGCTCATCCGCCGCGACCGACGAATCCGCCGAAGCCGCCTCCGAGACCGCTGCCGAGGCCGCCGGTGCCCGAGCCCGACGACGAGGACGCGGATATAGCGACCGTCGGGAGCACGACGAGCTGGCCGGATCTCACGCCGCTCACGATCTCGGTCGTCGAGCTGCCCACGAGGCCAGCGACCACGTCGGTCACGACCTGCTTCGTCCCTTCGAGCAGCGTGACGGTCGACCTCGTGCCGAGCGTCGTCACCGCGGAGCTCGGCACCTCCAGGACGCCGGTCTTCGACGCCGTGATCACGTCCACGTCGGCGGTCATCCCGTCACGCACCCCGGTGGGCGGGCTCGTGATCCCGATCGTGACGTCGTAGGTGACCACG
Source organism: Acidimicrobiaceae bacterium (assembly GCA_027306925.1). Taxonomy (GTDB): domain Bacteria; phylum Actinomycetota; class Acidimicrobiia; order Acidimicrobiales; family Bog-793; genus JAJZBW01. The sequence continues at coordinate 23,844 of DAHUXW010000121.1, forward strand.
TTGCTCGAGACCGTCGACGTGGGCGAGACGTAGGTCACCTTGCCGGTCAGATCGACGCCGGTGAGCGCCGGGAGGGTGATCGTCGCGGTCTGGCCGACGGCGACCTTGCCCACGTCGGCCTCCGGGAAGCCGACGACGACGTCGAGCGCGGTGAGGTCCGAGACCGTCGCGAACGTCGACGACCCGGTGTTCGCAGAGCCGGCCCCGGCCGACGAGCTCGAGCTCGCCGAGGAAGCGCTCGCGGCGGGTGTGGTGGTGAGCGTCGACGTGCCGGCCGAGACCGCGTCCCCGACGGAGCCGCTCACCTCGGTGACGGTCCCGCTGATCGGCGACCGGAGCGTCGTGCCCGCGAGCGCGGACTCGTCGTTCGCGACGGTCGCCCGGTCCGACGCGACCGTCGACTCGTCCTGCGCGACGGTCACCGAGTTGCTCTGCGTCTCGGTCGCGATGGTCGCCTGCTGGCCGTGCAGCGCGAGCGTCGCCTGCTGGACAGCGACCTGCTGGCGCTGGACCGTCTCGGAGTCGGCCGCCACCGCCTGGGCGTCGACCGTGCACGAGCTCTGCCCGGTCGTGAAGCTCACGACCGCGCCGGTCGCCGTGCCCGAGGCGTTGGACGCGACGATCCGGAACCCGTAGGTGGTGTCCGGGCGAAGGTCGCGGATCGTTGCGGTCACGGAGGTCGCCGTCGTCCCGGCGCCGACGCTCACGGCCGGGGTCGACGATGCGAACGTCGACGTCGTCGAGTACTGGAACACGTACGTCGTGTCCTCGCCGCTGGCGTCGACCGTCCCGCTCAAGGTCGCGGACGACATCGCGACCCCGCTCGCCGCGCCGGTGGTGACCGCCGGCGTGTTCGTCGCCACGGCACGGGGGGAGGCGCCAAGCTGCACGCGCACGGACTTGCCGGTCGCCGTCGCGGTCGACCCCGACCCCGTGCTCGTGGACGACGAGCCGGCCGTGCCGCCGGCCGTCGCCGTCCCGGTCGGACCGGCCCCCGTGCTGGTCGACGATGAACCGGCCGCGCCTGAGCCGGACGACGCGCTCGACGTCGAGCCGGTCGAGCCCGTGCCGGCCGAGCCGGTGCCGGTCGAGCCCGTGCCGGACGAGCCCGTGCCCGAGGAGCCGGTGGCCGTCGCCGCCGAGGTCGGGCAGCCGATCGCCTGGTCGGCGGCGAGCTGCGCCCGCGCGGACGCGAGCGTCGACTCGTCCGAGCCGAGCTGCTGCTCGGCCGTCGCGAGCGTCGACTGGTCGCCGACGAGCGCCGACTGGTTCGCGTCCGCGGTCGCCGTCGCACCCCCCTGCCTCGCCGTCGCGAGCGCCTCCTCGGCGGACGCGAGCGCGGCCTGCGCCGATAGGAGCGCGGCGCTCGCGGCGCTCGGGTCGATCTTGCCGAGGATTTGGCCCGTCCGCACGTGGTCGCCGACCGAGACGTCGATTGCGGTGAGCGTGCCGCTCGTCGGGAAGCTGAGCGACGCGGTGCTCGCGGACGCGACGTTGCCCGTCGAGGTCTCGACGGACTGCACGGTGCCGAGCTGGACGGCCGCGGTCCGCACCGCTCCGGAGGACGTCGAGGCCGTGCGGAACACGGAGGTGACCCCGAGCGTCGCAACTGCCGCGACGGCGAGGACGAGGACCGAGTAGAAGGCGACCGTTCGCCGTCTGAGCTGCCGCAACAGGCGCATGGCCCGACGTTCGCACGCGATTCTGAGAAAGGTCTTGGTCGGCGTTGTGATGTTGCTGGGAGTGACGCCCGCGGCGCGGAGCGGCATCCGGCTGCGGGCGCTACGGTGCGCGCGTGGACGACCGGGCGACGACCGCGCCGCTCGAGTTCCACGTCGCGGGCGACGACGACGTCGCTGCGGTCGTCGCGCTCGTCGAGAGCGCGTACCGGGGCGAGTCGAGCCGCGCCGGGTGGACGACCGAGGCCCACCTGCTGGAGGGGCAGCGGACGGACCCGGCCGCGGTGCGCGAGCTCGTCCGCTCGCCCGACCACGTGCTCCTGTGCGCACGGCGAGGCGGCGCGCTCGAGGGCTGCTGCGACGTCTCGCGGCGCGCCGACGGCGCGTACCTCGCGATGCTCGCCGTGCGCCCACACCGCCAGCGCGGCGGGGTCGGCGCCGCCCTGCTCGCCGAGGCCGAGCGGACCGCGGCCTCGGCGTGGGGCAGCCGGACCGTGCGCCTGCTCGTGATCTCGGCGCGCGGCGAGCTCCTCGCGTGGTACCGGCGGCGCGGATACGAGCTGACGGGCGAGACCGAGCCGTTCCCCTACGGTGACGAGCGCTTCGGTGTGCCGCGGCGCGACGACCTCGAGTTCGTCGAGCTGCGCCGCACCATCGGCTGAAGCGGGCGTCCGTCCTGGGTGGCGGCTCGACGCGCTCCCGATCGCGCCACGGGTCGCCGCGGCCACGGTCGGGTACGATCCGCGCTCGCCGGCGCCGATCGCGCGCCGGCCGTGGGGGCGATGCCGTGGGACCGATGGCCGACGCCGCGCGGCACTTTCTCGTCCAGGACGGCTGGACGCTCACGCCCGTCGAGGAGCGCGCACGGGGGCGGACCGCGTTCACGGCGGAGAAGGGCGATCGCCGTGTCCTTGTCCGGTCTCGCGAGGACGCCGGGCAGCTCATCGTGTACTCGGTGTGCCGGGTCGAGGTGGAGCCGGTGATGCGCCAGGCGGTCGGCGCGTTCCTCATGCGGCTGAACTGGGGCATGCCCTTCGGCAACTTCGAGCTCCACTACCCGAGCGGGGAGATCCGGTTCAGGACGAGCCTGACGTCCGCCGACCCGACGATCGGCGATGCGCTCGTCCGCCCGCTCGTGCGGGCGAACGTCTCGACGATGGACCGCTACCTCGCGGACATCGCGGCGGTCGCCGGGGGGACGTTGCCCCCGGACCTGAGCGACGCGCTCGGCTGACCGGGCCGTTCAGCCCGCAGGCGCCGCGAGCTCGTCCGCGAGCACCCGGGCGGCGGAGCGCTCGAGGTCCGTGGCTGTGGTCAGCAGCACGACCGGGCCCTCGGCGCGGAGCGCGTGCAGGCGTGCGACCCCGTCGGCACCGCCCGAGCGCAGCTCGGCGACGTAGCGAGCGCGGAACTCCTCGAAGCGATCGCTCGTCTCCGCGTACCAGCGCCTGAGCTCGCTGCTCGGTGCGACGCCGCTCAGCCACTCGTCGAACGGCGCGTCGTCCGCGCGCACCCCTCGCGGCCAGGCGCGGTCGACGAGCACGCGGGTCCCCGCTTCGCGACCGGGCGCGTCGTGGACGTGGGCGACGCACGACGCGTCCTTCGCGCCCGCCGGCCGAGCGTCCTCGGGCGACGGCGCAGACCGCTCCGGTCGCGCGCCTGCGCGCGACTCGTCCGCAGCCCGGGCGGCGCGGGTCGCCGCGCGCGCGGGTCGCTCGATGCCCTCCGCGATCGCGCCGATCCCAGACGCGAGCCTCCGGAGCTCCTCGGCGTGAAGCGGCTCGAGCGCCTCGAGGGCCCGGAGCCCCGCGTCGCCGAGGGCTAGCCGGACGCGCCGTCGGTCCGACGCGTCGTCCCGACGGACGACGAGGCCGGCCGCCGCCGCCCGCTGGACGAGCTCGACCGCGCTGTGGTGCCTCAGCGACAGGTGGTCCGCGACGTCGCCGATGGTCGGGCCGGCCGGGTCGTCGTGTCCCCGGATCGAGAGTAGGAGCTGGTGCTGGCCCGCGCTGAGCCCCGCGGCCGCTGCGCGCGAGTCGCGCCAGCTCAAGAAGCGCCGCAGCTCGTCCTGGAGATCGAGCAGCTCGCGGTACGCGGCGTCGGCGAGAGGACGGTCGGTCACCCCTACGAGGCTACGCGACCCCGGTCGCGGCGAGGCCTTCGCGCCGCATGCACGGTGGGGCCCGGAGCCCGGCCATACTCGTGGCGTGCGAAAGTCGTCGTTGCTCCTCGCGCCGGCCGCGCTCGCGGCGACGGCCTTCGCCGGCGTGAGCTCTCTCGTCGCCGACCAGGTCGTCGACGTCCGCCGGACGCCTCGCTATCCTCACCGGGTCCTCGCCGCCGACGCGGTTCGCGTGACCCTGCGCCGCAACCGCGGCACCCAGCGGGTCGGCACCTACGGGCTCGCCTACCCGGGCGGCCACGCGGTCGCGGGGGACGTCGTCGAGCGCACGCGCTCGACGGTCGTCCGCCCGCTGCTTCGCGTCGACGGCGCACCGGTCCGCCCCGGGCGCGTCGCGCTCGACCACGTCGACGTCGGCGACCCGCGCAGCGCGTTCGCGATGGACTTCAGCGAGGTCGGGCTCGAGAGCGACGTCGGGACGCTCCCCGCGTGGGTCGTCTCGGCCCCGGGCGACACCTGGGCCGTCGTCCTGCACGGCTACGGCGGGAAGCGCTCGAGCGCGCTGTCGTTCCTTCCGATGCTGCACGACCTCGGGATCACCGCGCTCGTCCCCGCGTACCGCAACGACCCCGACGCACCGCCGAGCCCGGACGGCCGGTACCACCTCGGCGCGACCGAGTGGCGCGACGCCGAGGCCGCGGTCGCGTACGCGGCTGCGAAGGGTGCGGCGAGGATCGTGCTCTTCGGCTGGTCGATGGGCGGCGCGATCGCGCTCCAGACCTGGTCGCGCACCGCGTACCGGCCGCTCGTCGCGGCGCTGCTGCTCGACTCGCCGGTGGTCGACTGGCGGGCCGTGCTCCTGCACCTCGGGCGCCTCCGCAAGGTGCCCGAGCCGCTCGTACGGCACTCGATGCGCCTCGTCGAGCGCCGGATCTCGATCGACTTCGACGACCTCGACTGGCTGCGACGCGCCGAGGAGCTCGACGTCGCGACGCTCGTCGTCCACGGAGACGACGACCTCACCGTGCCGTGCGGGCCGTCCGTCGAGCTCGCGCGACTCCGGCCCGATCTCGTGACGCTCCGGGTCGTCGCGGGCGCCGGTCACGTCGGCTCGTGGAACGTCGACCCCGGCGCATACGCGCGAAGCGTGGGCGACTTCCTCGCACCCGCGCTCGAGCGCGCACCCGCGTGACGCGCCCCGCGCGGGCACCGACCGTGGGGATCGCCGTCGGCGCCGGGAGCGCCGAGCGCGACTCGGACACGCCGCTGTTGCTCGAGGCGCTCGCGGCGCGCGCGGTCTCGGCGCGCGCGATCGCCTGGGACGACCCGGCCGGTGGCTGGGACGCGTACGACCTCGTCGTGTTGCGGTCGACGTGGGACTACGTGCCGAGACGCGACGAGTTCCTCGCGTGGGCCGAGTCCGTGCCGCGCCTCGCGAACCCGCCCGACGTCGTCCGCTGGAACACCGACAAGTCCTACCTGCGCGAGCTCGAGCTCGCGGGCGTGCCCGTCGTGCCCACGTCGTGGATCGCGCCGGGCGAGCCCATCGAGCTCCCCGACCGTGACGTCGTCGTGAAGCCCACCGTCGGCAACGGGGCGCGCGGCGCGGCGCGCTTTCGTGCTGGCGACCCCGGGGCGGCCGCGCACGTCGCGCGTCTCCACGACGGCGGCGCGGTGGCGATGGTCCAGCCGTTCGTCGCCTCGGTCGAGCACCGCCCGGAGACCGGGGTCGTCGTGATCGGCAACCGGCCGAGCCACGCGATCGGAAAGCCCCTCCAGCTCGGGCGGGTGCTGCGCGACCACACGGAGGAGGACCGGGGGATCGTTCGGGCAGCTGCGCGCGACGACGAGCTCGCGCTCGCGGCGCGCGCGCTCGCCCGCGTGCCCGGTGGTCCCGACCGCCTGCTCTACGCTCGCGTCGACATGGTCGCGGGCGACGACGGCACGCCGATGATCATGGAGCTCGAGGTCACCGAGCCGCTGCTCTTCCTCGCGCTCGACGACGGCGCCGCAGGACGTCTCGCGGCAGCGGTCGTCGATCTCGTCGCCGCGAGCTGAGGGCCCGGCCGCGCCAGGTCGCGATCCGCCGCTCGGGGCGGCGGCCGGCGGCGAGCGGGTGCGGGGTGTCCCTCGAGCGGGTCCGCCTTCGGCGAGCCGGATAGCTGCTCAGCGCACCGCGAAGCCGCCGATGCCCTGCGGCGACTCGTCGAGCACCTCGACTCGGTGCACGACCGCCTCGGCCGAACCTTCGTGGCACCAGGCGACGAGGCGCGCGACCGCGTCCGGATCGCCCTCGAACACGGCCTCGACACGCCCGTCGTCGACGTTGCGGACCCAGCCGCGCACCCCGTGGTGCACTGCGACCCGCCGGCACGACTCGCGGAACCACACGCCCTGCACCCGGCCGCTCACCCACACGTGGCGGCGCGCGGCGGGCGTCGGGTCCATCGCGTCATTCTCGCGGCACTCCTTCCACCGCCGCGGCGCCGGTCCGTCCGCGCCGGGAGCGCGCCGGGAGCGCGCCGGGAGCGCCCGTACGGTTACCTTCGGGGCATGGCGAGCGACGGACCGACGATTCTCGCGACCTCGGGCGGGACGCGCCACGGGGCGCGCACCGAGCTCGAGCTCGCACCGCTCGTGCGCTACGCGCTCGAGCTCGCGGGCGTCGACGGGCGCGCCCCGAGGCTCTGCCACGTGGGCACCGCGGGCGGCGACCGCGCGTCGTACAACGCGGCGCTGAGCGAGGCCGGTCGGGTGGCCGGCGTCCGGGTCTCGCACCTCAACGTGTTCCCGATGCCCAATGTCGCGGACGCGTCGAGCTTCCTTCGCGAGCACGACGCCGTCTGGGTGAGCGGGGGGAGCGTCGTGAACCTGCTCGCGCTCTGGCGCATACACGGCGTCGACGCCGCGATGCGCGACGCCCTCGACGCCGGCGTCGTGCTCGCGGGGTCGTCGGCGGGCTCGATCTGCTGGCACTCGGGCGGCACGACCGACTCGTTCGGTCCGGAGCTGCGCGTCGTGACCGACGGGCTCGGGTTCCTCGGTCACTCGAACGGCGTGCACCACGACTCCGAGCCCGCGCGCCGGCCGCTGTTCGAGGCTGCGGTCGCGTCCGGGCGCCTTTCCGCCGGCTTCGCGACCGACGACGGCGTCGGACTGCTCTATCGCGACGGCGCGCTCGCCGAGGTCGTCGCAGAGGTCGCCGGAGCCGCCGCGTACCGCGTGGCGCGCGTCGGCGACCGGGCGGTCGCCGAGCGTCTCGAGCCTCGCCTGCTGCCGGACCCCGCGTAGTCGGAGGGCACCGGCAAAGAAAGTTGCGGATACAATCAATTCGGCGGAGCTTGGCCTGTGGGCGCCGTGCGCGAGCGAGGCCGGCGCGATGCGACGGCGGGAAGGACGGGGACGTGGAGGTCAAGGAGCTCGGCCACATCGTGCTCTACGTGCGGGACGTCGAGCGCTCCGCCCGCTTCTACCGCGAGGTGCTCGGCTGGCGCCAGATCATGCCGGACCCCTCGCAAGCCGCACGGTCGCCGATCGCGGCGTTTGCCGCGCCGTCGGGGCGCACGCATCACGAGCTCCTGCTCGTCGAGGTGGGGGAGGACGCGGCCGCGCAGCCGGCCGGGCGCCGGGTCGGTCTCTACCACTTCGGCTTGAAGGTCGGCGACAGCGACGACGAGCTGCGCGAGGCGCTCGCCCGGCTGCGTGACGCGGGCACACCGGTGGTCGGCGCGAGCGACCACACGGTCACCCACAGCCTGTACATCGCGGACCCGGACGGCAACGAGGTCGAGCTCTACATCGACGTCCCGGGGGTCGACTGGCGCAGCGACCCCTCGCTCCTCGCCTCGCCGGTCCGCCCGCTCAGGATCTGAGGAGGCCCGCGCCGCTCAGGCGGTCGCGTCGACGAACACGTCCCCGTCGAGCACCGGGACGCACCCGCTCACGTCGAGCTCGCCCGCCCACTCCGCGTCGTCCTCGTGGCCGACCGACGCGAGCTGGCGCGCCGACGCGGACGACTCGACGAGCGCCGACGGCTCGGCCGAGTAGCCGGCCTCGGCGACGGCCGCCTCGGGCGAGCGCGTGCCGGGGAGCAGCCTGAGGATCGCGGCCGCGCCGAGGATGTCCTCGACGGCCGGGCGCATCGTCCCGTCGGACGCGAGGTCCCCGGCCGCGATCACGCCGATCGGTCCAATCGTGCCGCCGAGGTACTTCGCGACGGCGCTCGCGTTGCGCAGCGAGCCGGCGACGACCATCGCTCCGGTGTCCGCGGCCGCGAGCGCGCAGTTCGCGCCGTTGAGGGACGGGAGGATCACCCGCTCACCGGGGGCGAGCAGGAGGAGCGACGACGGCGAGAGCGACGGCCCACCCGGCACCGAGCCGTCGGCGACGTAGCCGACGCGGGTGCTGGTGCGCGGAAGTGGCCAGTGCTCGGGCTGCACGACGAGCCCGTGCGTGAGCCCGGTCTCGACCGCGGTGGAGAAGCGCAGGACGTCGACGACGACGAACGTTCGGCAGTGCGGGGCGAGCCGGGCGACGCCGGGCGCTCCCCAGTCGAACCGGACGTCGAATCCGTCCTGCGAGACCCACGACCCGGCGGACAGTCTGCCTCGGCACGACCCGGCGGGCCAGCTCGTCTGGCGGTCGGGCGCCCGGCGCGATCCAATGTGGAGATGAGCATGCCCAGCGCGTCGTTCTCGGTCACCATGCGGGTCGAGCTCACCGACCCGCGAGGCGTCGGTGCGATCACCACCGCGGTCGGCGACGCCGGCGGCGTCGTGACCGCGCTCGACGTCGTCGAGTCACGGGGCGCGAGCCTCGTGCTCGACCTCACGTGCAACGCCGTCGACGAGTCGCACGCCGCGACCCTCCAGGCGGCGGTCGACCAGGTCTCGTGCGCGCGGGTGCGGGCGATGAGCGACCGGACACTGCTGCTCCACCTCGGTGGCACGCTCTCGGTCGTCCCCCGCGTCCCGCTGAAGACGCGGGACGACCTCTCGATGGTTTACACGCCGGGAGTCGCGCGCGTCTCGCGAGCGATCGCCGCCGACCCCTCGGCCGCCCGGAACCTCACGATCAAGCGGAACACGGTCGCGGTCGTGACGGACGGCTCCGCGGTGCTCGGCCTCGGCAACGTCGGGCCGGCCGCCGCGCTGCCGGTGATGGAGGGCAAGGCCGTTCTGTTCAAGCGGTTCGCGGACATCGACGCCTGGCCGGTCTGCCTCGCGACCCAGGACACGGACGAGATCGTGCGCGTCGTCGAGTGCATCGCCCCCGTCTACGGGGGCATCAACCTCGAGGACATCGCAGCCCCGCGGTGCTTCGAGGTCGAGCGGCGCCTGCGCGAGTCGCTCGACGTCCCCGTGTTCCACGACGACCAGCACGGCACCGCGGTCGTCGTGCTCGCCGCGCTCATGAACTCGCTCCGCGTCGTCGGAAAGAACATGCGCGACGTGCGGGTCACGATCCTCGGGGTCGGCGCCGCCGGGGCCGCGATCACGAAGCTCCTGATCCGCGAGGGCGTCGGTGACGTCGTCGCTGTCGACCGGCAGGGCATCCTCACGGTGGACACCCCCGGCCTCGACGACGTCCGTCGCGAGGTCGTGTCGCACACCAACGTCGGGGGCCGCCGAGGCGGGCTCGACGAGGCGATCCCGGGAGCGGACGTCCTCATCGGCGTGTCGGGCCCAAACCTCGTGACCGAGGCGCACGTGAAGTCGCTCGCGGCGGACTCGATCGTCTTCGCGCTCGCGAACCCCGACCCGGAGATCGACCCCGTGATCGCCCGGCGCCACGCGGCGGTCGTCGCGACCGGAAGGAGCGACGAGCCGAACCAGATCAACAACGTGCTCGTGTTCCCGGGCCTGTTCCGCGGGCTGCTGAACAACGGCGCGAAGAAGATCACCGAGGACGTGGAGGTCGCGGCCGCGAAGGCGCTCGCGGCGGTCGTGACCCGAGACGAGCTGTCGCCCGCCTACGTCGTCCCGACCGTCTTCAACCCGGCGGTCGTGCCCGCGGTCGCGGCCGCGGTCGAGGAGGCGTCCCGCCGGTCGACGTGACGGGCGTCCCGGTGGGCAGCGCCCGGGGTGATCCGCGCGTGCCGCTCGGCGCCGAACGTCCCGCAGGCGCAGTGCGTGCGGCTCAGTGCAGGAGGTGCGACACGTCGCCCGCGACCAGCGTGACGACGAGCGCCATGACGACGACGTAGACCCCGGTGATCTCCCAGCGCCTGCGGTGCCCGGCGAGCCAGAACCGGCGGATCCCCCGGACGTCGAAGTAGAGCGCGACCACCCCGATCGGCAGGCCCACCGCCGGACCGACGCTCGCCGCGGCGCCGAGCAGCGGGCTCAGGACGGGGAGCACGACGTAGCTGAGCAGGCAGCGCAGCGCCGAGAGCAGGATCGAGCCGCTGAACAGGCGCTGCGCCTGCGCCTCGCGCGACGGATCGGGACAGATCGGGACACGCAGGATGCGGCACATCGCAGCGTCCGCACCGGACCGGGACGGGCTCGGCGCCGCTTCGGGCGCGATCGCGGCGTCGGTCATCGGCGGCTCACCTCGACCACGCTACGGCGTGGCACGCACGAGTACCAGCCGCCCGCCCGTCTGCCCGCCCGCCCGCTGCGCCGCGCCGCGCTCACTGTTCGGCGCGGCAGCCCGCGAGCTGCTCGGAGCGGATCTCCTCGGTCTGGCCGAACACGAGGAGGAACATCGCCTCTCGGTAGAGGCGCTGCGCGTCGTCGGCCGCGGCGACCGCTCGGCTGCCGCGCGCGACGACGAGCTCGGTGGCGGCGAGCCCCGCGAGCCGCGCGGCCTCGGCGCGGGCGCGCGGCACGTCGCCGTCGTCCGCGGTCGCGAGCTGGTCGCGCACGCGCTCGACCGCGCGTGCGAGCCGCTCGGAGTCGAGAAGCCGCGCGCACCTCGCGGCGACGCCGAGCGCGAGCGCGCCGTTCGGCCGGAGCCCGGCGCGGTCGCGTGCGCGCCAGGTCGCGAGCGGCTCGTCGACCGTCACCCGGCTCGCCGGCACCTCGTGGCCGGCGAAGCGGAGCGCGACGGTCGCGCTGGCGCCGAGCGCGGCGAGCGCGAGCGCGCCGGAGGCGAGCGTGGGGCCGTCGAGCGCGTCGACGAGGAGCCAGACGACGTCGTCGGAGGCGGTGCGGGCGGCGACGTGCACCACGTCGACGTGCCCCCAGCCCGTGACGAACGGAGCGGTGCCGTCGAGCACGTACCCGCCCCGGGCGGGGGTCGCCCGCAGCAGGGGCGGTCCGGGTCGCCGGAGCGCCCCGAACGCGACGCCGGCACGCCGGGTGCCGGCTGCGAGGGCGCCGAGCCACTCGTCGCGCAGGTCGTCGGCCGCCGCCGCGAGCGCGCGGACCGCGTTGTGGTGCTGCGCCCAGACGAACGCGGTCGTGAGGCAGCCGCACGCGATCTCCTCGGCGACGCGCGCGTACGTCTCGGCGCTCGCGTCGAGGCCGCCGTGCGTGACCGGTGCGAGGATGCCGTAGAGGCCGGCCGCGGCGAGCGCGTCGAGCTGGCGGGTCGGGAAGCGCCCCGACCGGTCGACTGCCACGGCTTCGGGGAAGAGGAGCTCGTCCGCGATGCGGCGCGCGGCAGCGACGACCCGGGCGTCGGAGCCGTCCGTGGCGCGCCCGGCGGGCCCGCTCGCGTGCTCCGCGCTCGACGTTGGATCCATGGGGCGAAGCTACCGGTTCGCGTGTGGCACGGGCCCGCACCGCCCCGACCGGTACGCTCGCGACGTGGAAAGTCGCGCAGCGTTCGACGCCCGGGCTGGCGCGCGGCGCGCGCTCGGCACGCGATGACCGTGGACGCGAAGGTCACGCTCCGCGACGTCGCCCGGCTCGCGGGCGTCCACGCCGCGACCGCCTCGCGCGCGCTCAACGCGGAGACCCGCTCGCTCGTGCGCTCCGAGACGGCGGCGCGCGTCGAGGACGCCGCCCGCGTGCTCGGCTATCGGCCCGACCATCTCGCCCGGAGCCTGAAGACCCGGCGATCCTCGAGCGTCGGCGTCGTCGTCCCCGACCTCACGAACCCGCTGTTCCCCCCGATCGTCCGCGGCATCGAGGACTACCTCACGCCGAAGGGCTACGTCGCGCTGCTCGGGAACACCGACAACGACGACGACCGCGAGCGGCGGGTGATCGAGGGCATGCGCGACCGCTACATCGACGGTCTCGTCGTCGCGACCGCGCGCCGGCACAACCCGCTGCTCGTCGAGGCCTCCCGCAACGGCCTGCCGATCGTGCTCGTGAACCGTGTCGTCGACGACCACCTCCTGCCGTCGGTGTCGGTCGACGACCCGCTCGGCGCCCGCCAGGCCGTCGCGCACCTGGTCGGGCTCGGCCACCGGCACATCGCGCACATCGCCGGGCCGCAGGAGATCTCGACCGGCTACGGCCGCTACCGCGGCTACCTCGGTGGGATGGAGGCCGCAGGGATCGCGGTCGGGCCGCGCGACGTCGTGTTCGCGGAGACGTTCTCGGAAGCCGAGGGGTACCGCTGCGCCCGCAAGCTGATCGGACGGCGGCAGGCGCCGACCGCGATCGTGGCGGGCAACGACATGATCGCCCTCGGCGTGCTGCGCGCGCTCGCCGACGCGGGTCGCTCGTGCCCGGACGACGTCTCGCTCGTCGGCTTCAACGACATGCCGTTCATGGACCGGATCACGCCGCCGCTCACGACCGTCCGCCTTCCCCACTACGACGTCGGCGCCGCCGCGGCGCAGCTGCTCCTCGAGCGCCTTGCGGACCCCGGCGTCCCCGTGAAGATCCTCTACCTCCCGCCGGAGCTCGTCGTGCGGTCGTCGGCGACCCCGCCCCGCCCCGGCGCCTGACCGGGCGCCCCGCCGCGCCCCGGCCGGCCGGTGCCCCGCGGGCACGGGGGGGAGTCAGCGGGAGAGCTGCGCGGCCATCCAGTCGGCGGTGAGCGGCCGGTGCCGGTAGACGACGTTCGCGCAGCCGTGGTTCCCGTCGTCGAGCATGACGAGGCGCGTCGGGCCGGAGGCCTCCTCGGTGAGGCGGACGGCGCCCTCCGGGGGGAAGAGGCGGTCGCGCGCGCCGAACACGACGAGCAACGGGCACCGGATCCTGCCTGCCACACCCGACAGGTCGAGCGTGGCGGCGCGCGCGCGGGCCTCCTCGGCAGAGCGCGACCTGGAGCGCACGGCGAACGCGTCACGCGTGAGGCTCGGGAGCGCGTCCCACGAGGGCCCGAGCGCGTACGGTCCCGACAGCGCGACGCACGCGCGCACTCGTTCGTCTCCCGACGCGACGCGCGGCGCGTAGTACCCGCCCAGGCTCACCCCCCACACTCCGACGCGACTCGCGTCGATGCCCTCGCACCGCTCGAGGTGGTCGACGATCGCGCGGCCCGGGACCTCCCAGTCCGGGCGGATCGCGAGCGCGTGCTCGGCCTCGCCCTGGCCGGGGCCGTCCACCGAGAAGGTCGCGAGCCCGCGATCGAGGAAGGAACGCTCGACGAGGCGGAGCTCCTCCTTCGTCGAGTCGAGCCCGGGAACGAGCACGACGACGGGGCGGGCAGGGCCGTGGGGGCGCCGGAGCACCCCGTAGAGGTGGGCGCCGTCGAAGGCGATGACGTGGCGCTCTCCCGGTGGGTCGAGCAGCGGCAGCGCGTCGGTGAGGCAGCGCACCGCGTGCTCGTGGGCCGCGCGGGCCCGCGCCGCGTCGTGGACGAGGAGGAACTTGCCGAAGTGGTACGCGGTCGCTGCCTGCGCGAGGTGCTCCCCGGCGGACAGGGAGCGACCGTCGGTGAGCGCGCTGCGGCCGAGGGCCTCGTGTCGCGCCCCGATCGCGCTCCACGCGTCGCACCACTGGTCCCAGCGGTCGATCGTCGCGGCGACCTCGGCGAAGTCGCTCGCGTCGACGCCGTTCGCGGTGAAGCGCGGCGACCAGTGTGCGATCGCGGTCTCGAGCTGAGCGCCCTGCACGTCCCCACCCCCGAAGTCGGCCCGACCCGGCGTGCCCGGAGCTCCGGGACCTCCGGCGCCGCGGGCGCGCCCGGCCGGCAATGGTTGCACACGTTTGTAGCAGGGGCAACGTCGGGCCGCCCGATCGCCGCCGCAGGCTCGTGCCGCTCGGTGCGCGCACGGCGTGGTACTGCGCCGATCGCCCTTGACACCGTCCGGCACGGGCGCGAGATTGGCTGCAATCGATTGTGAGCCAGAGGGGGGCGGGAGTGTCGACGGCTGACCGCACGATCGGCTGGGTGGGTGCCGGCCGTATGGGGAGCGCGATGGTGCAGCGCCTGCTCGACCGGGGCTGCGACCTCGCGGTGTACAACCGCACGCGTTCGAAGCTCGACCCGCTCGTCGAGGCGGGTGCGAAGCCGGTCGACGCGCTGTCGGAGCTTGCGGGGCGCGACATCGTGTTCGTCACGGTCGGCTCCTCGGACGACCTGCTCGCGGTCCTCGGCGCGAAGGGCGGGCTCCTCGACGCCGGCTCGGTGCCGTCCGTCGTGGTCGACTGCTCGACCGTGTCGGCCGAGGCCTCGGCCGAGGCGCGCGCGCTCGCCGCGGCGCGCGGCTCCGCGCTGCTCGCCGCGCCCGTGAGCGGCAACCCGAAGGTCGTCGCGGCGGGGCTGCTCACGATGGCGGTTTCCGGCCCGCGCGACGCGTTCGACGTGGCGGAGCCTTTCCTCGACATGATCGGCAACGGCGTGACCTACGTCGGCGAGGGCGAGGTCGCGCGTCTCGTGAAGATCTGCCACAACCTCTTCCTCGGAGTCGTCATCCAGTCGCTCGCCGAGATCGTCGTGCTCGCCGAGAAGGGCGGGGTCCGGCGCCAGGACCTCCTCGCGTTCGTGAACGACTCGGTCATGGGCTCGCTCTTCACGCGCTACAAGACCCCAGCGCTCGTGAACCTGGACTTCACGCCGACGTTCACGACCAAGCTGCTGCGAAAGGACTTCGACCTCGGTCTCGCGGCCGCGCGCGAGTCGGGCGTCGCGATGCCGGTCGCCGCGCTCGTGCAGCAGCTCGTTCAGGCGGGGATCGGCGAGGGGATCGGGGACATGGACTTCGCCGCGCTCATCCAGCTCACCGCCCGCGCCGCGGGCCTCGAGCTCGCGGGCGAGGATGCGTTGGTCGCCGACGGGCTCTCGGCGGGCAGGCGAGCAGCGGGGACATGAGCCCCCGGCCCGCGCCTCGGGCGGCGGGCCGGAAGATCAGCAGCACCAGCCGGGGGAGACGCCTTCGGGCACGACCACAAGGAGATGCGACACGATGCATGGGGGGATCTCTAGGAGGAAGCTCACGGCTGCTGGCCTGGGCTCGCTGATCACGGCGGGTGCGCTCGCCGGCGGGCTCGTCGCGAGCAGCGCCGGCGCGGCCGACCACGCCGTGCCGAAGGCGGCCTCGCCGATCACGATCGGCGTGTCGCTCTCGCTGTCGGGCGACTTCTCCGCCGACGGCCAGGCGTTCCAGCGCGGCTACCAGCTCTGGGCGAAGGACGTGAACCGCGCCGGCGGCCTTCTCGGCCGCCCGGTCAAGCTCGACATCGTGTCGGACGCCTCGAGCCCGACGCAGGTCGTGACGAACTACCAGAAGCTGATCTCCGTCAACCACGTGAACCTGCTCTTCGGGCCGTTCTCGACCTTGCTCACGGTGCCGGCCTCGAAGATCGCGTACCGCTTCGGGTACGCGCTCGTCGAGGGCGCCGGCGGCGCGCCGGCGGTGTTCGCGAACGGGCTCCACAACGTGTTCGACGTGAGCCTCCCGGTCGTCGACAACCTCGTGCAGTTCGCGAAGTGGATCGCGTCGATGCCGGCGAGCCAGCGGCCGAAGACCGCGGCGTACCCGACGTCGAACGACCCGTTCACCGAGCCGCAGATCGCACCTGCAGAGCGGATCCTCCAGAATGCCGGCGTGAAGACGGTCTACTCGAAGGTCTTCCCCGCGGAGGTGACGGACTACACGCCGATCGCGGACGCTGTCGCCGCCTCGCACGCGCAGGTCGTCGTCCTGGGGTCGGTCGACGTCCCGACCGTGTCGTCGTTCATCCAGGCCTTCGCCCAGCAGCACTTCAACCCGAAGGCGTTCATCGCGACCGGCGGGCCCGACCAGGGAGCCGCCTTCGTCAAGGCGGTCGGCGCGTCGAACACGAACGGCGTGATGGTGCCGAACGGCTGGTACCCGGGCTACGCGAACGCGTCGAGTCGCAAGATGGTCTCCGAGTACGTGAAGCAGTACGGCGGGACGGCGTCGGGCATCAACTCCGACGTCGCCGAGGCCTACTCGGTCGGCCAGGTCGTCGCACAGGCAGTCACCGCGACGAAGAGCCTCGACAACGCGAAGCTCATCGCCTACATGCACGGAAACCACACGTTCTCGAGCGTTCAGGGGCCGGTGAAGTTCGACAAGCTCGGCGAGAACGGTGCGGCGGCGGCCTTCGCGTTCCAGTGGCAGAACGGGAAGTTCGTCCAGGTTCTCCCGGCGCAAGACTCCAACTCGGTGAAGATCCAGTACCCCAAGGCCAACTGGGGTAGCTGATCTCATGGGGTCATCGATCGTTCAGGCGATTATCGACGGGGTGCTGACCGGGGGCGTGTACGCGCTGATGGCGGCGGGGCTCACGCTGATCTTCGGGGTGATGGACATCATCAACGTCGCCCAGGGAATCTTCGTGATCCTCGGTGCCTACCTGAGCTACTCGCTCTCGGTGCACGCCGGGATCGACCCGTTCCTCGGGCTGCTGATCACGATCCCGGCGCTTTTCGTCGTCGGGATCGGGGTCGAGTGGGGCTTCATGCGCAGGCTGAAGGAGGGTGACCGCACCGCGATGTCCATCCTCGTCACCTACGCGGTCTCGATCGTCATCGAAGGCGTGCTGAACATCTCGTTCACCGTCAACTATGTCCAGATCCACGCCTGGTACGTGAACCGATCGGTGCACCTCCTCGGGTTCTACCTGCCGTACATCTACGTGTTCGGCTTCGTCATGGCGGCCGTGCTGCTCATCGCCCTCTACGCGCTCTTGTACCGCACGCGTTTCGGGGCGAGCGTCCGGGCCTCGTTGCAGGACCGGACGGCAGCACGGCTCGTCGGGATCGACGTCCGGCGCGTCTCGACGATCTCGTTCGGGATCGGCGTCGCGGTGACGGCAGCCGGGGGGATGGTGTTCGGCGCGACGAACGCGTTCAACGCGTCGACGAGCTACGACCTCATCTCCCGGCTGCTCGCGATCGTGATCCTCGGCGGCCTCGGCTCCATGGGCGGGGCACTCGTCGCCGCGGTGTTCATGCTCGTGCTCGAGGACGTCGTCGCGGTCGCGTGGTCGCCGATCTGGGCGACCGCGGTGTTCTTCGCCGCCCTCGTCGTCGTGCTCTCGATACGACCTGCCGGCCTGTTCGGCCGGCAGGTCGCGAGGGCCCAGTGAGCGCGCGCCGGGAGTCGGGCGGCGCCGCGTCCCCGGACGCACCCGCCGTGCCGCTCGGAGGCAGCGGTCGGCGCCGCGCCGCGATCGGCACGGCGTGGATCGCCTTCGCTGCCGCCCTCATCGTGTTCCCCGTCGTGTTCTCGAACCCGACGGTCACGACGATCGGCGTGTTCACGCTCGTCTACATGACCTCCGCGACCGCGTGGAACGGCTTCGCGGGCTTCTCCGGTTACGTGCCGCTCGGCCACGCGGTGTTCTTCGGGGTCGGTGGCTACACGCTGGCGCTCGTCGCGCTGCACCTGAAAATGGCCGGCGGCTACGCGATGTTCGCCCTGGTCCCGCTCGGCGGCGTCGCGGCCGCCGTCATCGCAGTGCCGTTCGGTCTCATCGCGCTGCGCACCAGGCGGCACACCTTCGTGGTCATCACGATCGCAGTCTTCTTCATCGTCCAGCTGCTCGCGTTCAACCTCGGGTTCACGCAGGGGTCGTCCGGGGTGCAGATCCCGACGCCGCTGTGGACCGCGGCCACGTTCAACGACCGCTTCTACTACGCCGCGCTCATCGTGCTCGCGCTCGCCGTGCTCGTCGTATGGGGAATCCGTCGCTCGCGCTTCGGGCTGCAGCTCCTCGCGATCCGCGACGACGAGGACCGGGCCCGGGGCCTCGGCGTGAAGGTGCAGCGCGTGAAGCTCGTCGGCTTCGTGCTGTCGGGCGTGACGGTCGGGATGGCCGGCGGGATCTACGCCTTCTTCGTCGGGCAGGTCTACCCGCAGTTCGCGTTCGACCCGCTGTTCGACGTGACGGTCGCGCTCATGGCGTTCTTCGGGGGGCTCGGGACGATCTCCGGTCCGCTGCTCGGCGCGCTGCTGCTCGAGCCGATCCAGCAGTACCTCACGCTGCAGTACTCGGTCGGCTCGCTCTACCTCATCATCTACGGCGCGCTGTTCCTCGTCGTGATCCTCGCGATGCCCCGAGGCGTCATCCCGACCGCGGGCGAGTACCTCCAGATGCGCCGCGCGCGCCGGGTCGAGCGCGCCGACGGCCGCAGCCCGGCGGCGACCCCGTCGGTCGAGGTCGCCCCGCTCGGCCGGGCCTCGCGATGAGCGCGCACCTCGAGGTCGAGGGCGTCTCGAAGGCGTTCGGCGGGCTGCGCGCGCTCTCCCTCTGCTCGCTCAGCGTCGAGAAGGGGTCGATCGCGGGCCTCATCGGACCGAACGGCTCGGGAAAGACGACGCTGTTCAACGTCATCACCGGCTACGTCCGCCCGGACGCGGGGACGGTGGCGCTCGGCGGCACGCCGATCACCTCGGCGCGGCCCGACGAGGTCTTCGCGCTCGGGCTCGGGCGGACATTCCAGCTCACCCGGATCTTCGCGCGCCTCACGGTCCTCGAGAACATGCTCGTCGCGACCCAGCGGAAGGAAGGCTGGCTGCGCAGTGTCGCCCGGCCGGCGGCGTCGAGCGCAGAGCAGCGCCGGGCGATCGAGCTTCTCGACTTCGTCGGCCTGACCCGGCTCGCGAGCGCCAGGGCCGGAACGCTCTCCTACGGACAGCGCAAGCTCCTCGAGCTCGCGTACGTCCTCGTCGCCGACCCGTCGGTGATCCTGCTCGACGAGCCCGCCGGCGGCGTGAACCCGACGCTGATCAACGAGATCCGCGAGCGGATCCTCGCGCTCAACTCCGAAGGCAAGACGTTCCTCGTCGTCGAGCACAACATGGAGTTCGTCATGGGGCTGTGCCACACGGTCACGGTCATGCACCAGGGGAGCGCGATCGTGACCGGGACGCCCGACGCGGTCCGGTCGGACCCGCGCGTGCTCGACGCCTACCTCGGTGGCGGGGAGGAGCAGGACGATGACGTCGCCGTCGGCTGAGCGACCGGGGCAGTCCCGGGCGGCGTCCGGCGTGCTGCTGAGCCTGGACGGCGTCGTCGCGGGATACGGCGGCGGCGACGTGCTGAAGGGCGTGACCTTCGACGTGCACGAGGGGGGGATCACCTGCATCGTCGGGCCGAACGGGGCGGGCAAGTCGACGCTGCTCGCGGCCGTGAGCGGGATCCTGCGACCGCGGCTCGGTTCGATCTCGTTCCGCGGGGAGAACCTCGTCGGAAGCTCGCCGCGCGCGATCCTCGGGCGCGGGATCGTCCAGGTTCCCCAGAACCACAGCCTGTTCCGCGAGATGTCGGTGCGCGAGAACGTCGAGATGGGCGCGTTCCTCGTGCGCGACCGGAGAGTGGTCGCCGAGCGCCTCGAGCACATCACCTCGCTCTTCCCGATCGTCGCGCAGCGCGCCCGCGACAAGGCCGGGAGCCTGTCCGGTGGCCAGCAGCGCCTCGTCGAGTTCGCCCGCTGCCTGATGCTCGACCCCGCACTCGTGGTGCTCGACGAGCCGTCGATGGGGCTCGACCCGAAGACGCTCCGCTCGATGTTCGAGACCGTCCGGCTCATGCACGCCGACGGCCGGACGATCCTGCTCGTCGAGCAGAACGCGCGGGCCGGCCTGCGGCTCGCGACCCACGGCGTCGTGCTCGAGAACGGGCGCGTCCGCCTCACGGGGACGGGCCGAGAGGTTCTCGAGCACCCCGAGATCGGCGCGCTGTACCTCGGCGGCGCGGTCGCGCCGGAACCCGCCCGGTCGTGAGCCTCGGCATCGGGCCGGGGCGCGGAGGCGTCGAGGCGCAGCCGGTCGTCGGCGTCCGTGCGTGCTCCGCCATGTGCGGAGCGCACGGTGCGCGCGGCCTTGCCGGACGAGACCGTGCTGTGCCATCGGCGCCCGTGCCCGCGCCCTTCTCGCCGCGGCGCGCGACAAGATGGGTCGCTAGGCGCGATGACACGTGACGGAGGTCCGATGACGAGCCCGCAGATTCCCGCGCGACCGCACGCCCCGGGGCGAATGTCGGTCGACTTCGAGCAGCGCGTCGACTTCGACCGCCTGCGCGAGTACCGCCTCGGGCGGGCGCGCGAGGCGCTCGAGCGGTCCGAGCTCGGCGCGCTGCTCTGCTTCGACGTGAACAACGTGCGCTACCTCACGTCGACCCAGATCGGCGAGTGGGTCCGGGACAAGGTCTGCCGTTACGCGCTCCTCGCGTCCGGTGGCGAGCCGATGATCTGGGACTTCGGATCGGCGGCCAAGCACCACCGCCTCTACGCGCCGTGGCTCGCCCCCGAGAACTCGCGCGCCGGCATGCTGGGCCTGCGCGGCTCGGTCGCCCCGGATGCGGGACTCATGGACGCGGCGGCGGCAGAGCTCAAGGCGCTGCTCGACGACGCCGGCGTCGGCGATGCGCCGGTCGGCGTCGACATCGCCGAGGTGCCGATGCTGCGCGCGCTCGAGCGCGCGGGGATCGACGTGCGCGACGGCCAGCAGGTCATGCTCGACGCGCGGGAGATCAAGTCGCACGACGAGCTCCTGCTGCTCACGATGTCGGCCGCGATGGTCGACGGCGCGTACCAGCTCATCTCCGAGATCCTGAAGCCGGGGATCCGGGAGAACGAGGTCGTGGCCGCGGCGAACGACTACCTCTACCGCCAGGGTTCCGACGACGTCGAGGCGATCAACGCGGTCTCGGGCGAGCGCTGCAGCCCGCACCCGCACAACTTCTCCGACCGGCTCATCCGACCCGGCGACCAGGCGTTCTTCGACATCATCCAGTCCTACAACGGCTACCGGACCTGCTACTACCGGACGTTCGGCGTCGGGCGCGCGACGACCTCGCAGCGCGACGCCTACACGCGGGCGCGCGAGTGGATCGACGCGGCGATCGCGCTCGTGAAGCCGGGCGTCGGCACGGACGAGCTCGCGCAGGTCTGGCCCCGTGCCGACGAGTTCGGCTTCGAGAACGAGATGGAGGCCTTCGGGCTGCAGTTCGGCCATGGCCTCGGCCTCGCGCTGCACGAGCGGCCGATCGTCTCGCGGCTCAACTCGCTCGACCACCCGGTCGAGCTGAAGGAGGGCATGGTCTTCGCGCTCGAGACGTACTGCCCCGCGTCGGACGGGTACTCCGCCGCGCGGATCGAGGAGGAGATCATCGTGACCGCGGACGGTCCGCGCGTGATCACGCTGTTCCCCGCGGACGAGCTGTTCGTGGCCAACGAGTACTGAACCGTCCGCGGCGAGCGCGGGGCGCGCCTCCCGGAGGGGCGCGCGCCGGGCGGTCGGCGGAGAAGCGTCATCCGGGCGTCCCGTTCGTGGGTCGCACGGTCGAACGACCCACGCGAAGGAGGGACCGATGTTCGGACAGCGTGCGCCGGTGCACGACGAGGGGCCCGAGACCGCCGCCGAGAAGGCGCCCGTCCCGGTCGCCGACCGCGCGACCCGCCTCGCCCTCTACCGCAGGATGTTCGAGATGCGCGCGTTCGAGAAGCGCGCCTACGACCTGTTCCTCTCCGGGCTCGTGAAGGGCACGAGCCACCTCGGCCTCGGCCAGGAGG
>DAHUXW010000151.1 GCA_027306925.1 Acidimicrobiaceae bacterium
CCCGTGCCCAGGTTCAGGTGAACGGGATTCGCGCTCACCGTCGGGTGCACGGCACGAGGGAGGAAGTTCGCTGTTGTCGTTGTCGTCGGCGCGCCCGTCTACTTCGGGACAATTCTCGTACTGGCCGAGGTACGCGCTCCACAGCTCAGCATCGGCTTCGTTCTCGCCCGCGTCTGGATCTACTTCCGGATCTACTTCGCCACGGAGGACTTGAACTCGGCCTTCTTGGCCGTCTCCTTCTCGACGCGGCGGTCGTTCACCCGAGGAGCCAGGATGCCGACCGCACCGGCGACGGTCTGGACGCTTCGCGGCCGGGCATGTCCGTCGCGGGTCACAAGGCGCTGCCCGCCCTCGCCATGCTCGCCGGCGAGGCCGGCCAGATAGGCGTCGACCTCGACCTCGGCCTCGAGCGCCGCGGCGAGCATCGTTCGGCCTCCCTCCCGGCGGATCTCGTCCAGCATCGAGCGCCGGTCCGCGCGGGCCGTCTCGTCGTTCACTACGCTCAGCACCGGCGTTCCTTCCTCGCCGGCGTTCCACCGCCGGCAGCTCGTTTAGAACTTCAACGAGGAAGGTACGCCGCGCCTCCGGGCGAGTGGGCGGTCCACTTCGGCGATGCCCCGCAAGCGTCTCCGGTGACGGGTGCCCGGTCGCGGCAAGCAGTCCGTCCCCGACGATCGGCGCTCGGGGTGTCGCCGCGTCACTTCGCGAAGGCCGGGATCCCCGCCCAGGAGAACGGGAAGCGTCGATCCTTGCCGTGGAGCTTGTAGGTCACGACGAGCTTCGAGAACAGCCGGCCGTGCTTGGTCTGCACCGGTGCAGACAGCCGGACGGTGCTCTTCGGGAAGTACGAGATCTTCGACGCGGCGCAGTACGGATTGCAGAGGTTCAGACCGAAGCGCGTCGTGCCCACCGCCTCCTTAGCCGTCCAGCGGGTCCAGTGCGTCGCGGTGAGCTCGGAATTGGCGTCCGCGCACGAGATCACGAAGTTCACCGGCTTCAGCACGGGCTTGCCCGCGCAGGTGAGCATCCGCACGACGACGACGGCCCCGGGCGAACGGCTCGCGCCTCCGGCCGCGGCGGACCCCGATGCCGAGATCCCGAACACGTACACGAGCGACCCGGCGGCCGCGACCGCGATGCTCGAGAGCACGGCCACGACACGCTGGCGGCGCGACCGGCGCGCCCGCGTCCCGGTGCCGCCGCGGGGGACCTCGGCGTCGGAGTGCTTCGAGCGTCGCGGCGAGGTGGTCACTGCCGAGAAGCTACTACTGGCACCGCGGCCAGGGTCCGCGATATCGGCGACCGGTGTCGCCGGACCGGGACGGCGCCGGGGCAGGTCGCCGACGGCACCGCCCGAGCGGCAGCGCACGCCCGAGCGACCGCGTGCGCCCGGTGCTTCGCTGAACACAGCATTTCGAACGTACACAGCATGATGACACCGCGACCTCGGGGATCGGGTGCGCGAGCGGACGAGGGGATGGTGCGCAGGTGAGCTTCGAGGAGCGCTTCGCGCGACGCACGGAACGGTCGAAGCAGCCGTACGAGCGCGCACGGCAGACGATCCCCGGTGGCGCCGGCAGCAGCGCCCGCACGGTGAGCTTCGGCTGGACGTGCGGGACTGGAGCGTCTCGCCTCTCGCCCACGCGTCGAGCCCCGAGGCGCCGCGCGCCCGCCGCGGCTCCGGCGCTCAGAGGAAGGAGCGGTAGGCCCCGACCGCGCCCGGGGCTGCGTCGAGCGCGACGCGCGGCGTCTTCGTCCACGTGCGGCGCCCGGTGACGATCCGCGTCCAGGCGCGCGCGGTCGCGTACGCCCATACGTAGGTGTAGAGGGAGAACAGCGCGGCGCCCGCCGGCGCCGCGTACCAGCGGAACCGGTGCGGGCTGTGACGCTGGTACGCGATCGTGAAGATCGCGAGCGGAAGGACCGAGAGCGTGAGCGACACGACGCGGTACGGCAGGCCGTAGGGGACGATCCCGACGAGGAAGCGGTCCGTGACGCTGATCGCGCCGGTGTCCGCGAGCAGCGCGGCTGCGAGGACGAACGTCACGAGCACGACCGTGACCACGAGCAGCAGGTACGCGACGAGGTCCGCTCGCGTGCGTCGGGCGACGTGCCGCGCCGCGAGCAGGCGTGGGATATGGCGCCAGCACTGGTAGTGGCCCTGGATCCACCGCGTCCGCTGGCGTAGCAGCGGACGCCAGCTCTCGAGACCCTGCTGGTCGACGAAGGTGTGCTGGCAGAACCGCGTGCGCCAGCCTCGCTCGACGAGCCGCAGGCCGAGGTCGAGATCCTCGGTGAGCGCGTGCGCCGCCCACGGCTGGCCGCCGAGCGAGCGGAGCGCGGTGAGGCGCACGAACTGCCCGTTGCCGCCGAGCCCGGACGAGCCGATCCGGTCACGGGCGACCTGGACGAGCCAGGTGAACGCCACGAACTCCATGTCCTGCATGCGCGCGAGCAGGCTCCGGCCCGCGTTCGCGATGCGCACCCCGACCTGTGTCGTGGCGACCGCTGGGTCCGCGAAGTAGGGGGCGACGGTCGTCAGGCAGTCGCGGTCGAGACGACCGTCCGCGTCGACGATCCCGACGACGACGTCGTCTTCACGGGCGCCCGCGAGCCAGGGATCCCCCGACGCGACCCACGAGCTCACGAGCCGGAAGCCGTGGTTCAGCACCGAGCTCTTGCCGCGGCCGCCCTCCGCGTCGCCGCGGTCGACGACGCGCACGCGGTCGTCGGCCCGCGCCGCCGCACGGGCGACGTCGCCCGTCGCGTCGCGCGACGCGTCGTTCATCACGAGCACGCGCCATTCGCCCGGGTAGCTCGTGCCCGTGAGTCCCGCGACCGTCGCCGCGATGACGAGCTCCTCGTTTCGCGCCGGCACGAGCAGCACGAAGCACGGCGTCGGACCGCGGGTGGGCGGGCGAGAGCCTGCGCGGGCGCCGAGGGCGAACAGCGCGGCGTAGTACGCGACGACGGCCGCGATCGCGTAGCTCGGGACGGTGAGGTCGACGTGCACGGCTCAGATGTGTCCCGAGCGCCGGACCGGCGGACGCTCGAGAGCTGCGACCAGGCGATCCGCGATGCGTGCGGAGGCCTCGCCGTCGCCGAACACCGACGACGGCCGGGCCATCCGGGCGCGCAGCGCGTCGTCGGTCGCGAGCCGCTCGACGAGCCGGCCGACGGCGCGAGCGTCGGTCCCCGCGACGATGGCGCTTCCCGCGTCGACGGCCTCCATCCGCTCGCTCGTCTCGCGCACGACGAGCACGGGCGTGCCGAGCGCCGGTCCTTCCTCCTGGACACCGCCGCTGTCGGTCACGACGAGGTCCGCGTCGGCGAGCGTCGCGACGAAGTCGACGTAGTGCAGCGGCTCGACGAGCGTGACGCCCGGGCACCCGCGCAGCACCGGCTCGATGGCCGCCCGCACGGTCTTGCTCGCGTGCATCGGGACGAGCATCCGGAGCCCGTGGCGTGCCGCGGCGCTCGCGAGCGCGGCGGCGACTCGCCGCATCGGCTCGCCCTGGCTCTCCCTGCGGTGCAGCGTGACGAGGACCTTCAGCCCCGGCGCGTCGCGCGTGAACTCGCTCGTGCCGAGCCCGCGCTTCTGCAGCCAGCGGAGCGAGTCGATCGCCGTGTTGCCCGTGAGCAGCGCGGTCGTGAGGTCCACGCCTTCGCGACGCAGGTTGTCGAGCGCGCGTCTCGTCGGGGCGAAGTGAAGCGACGCGACGGAGGTGACGAGTCGCCGGTTCATCTCCTCGGGGAACGGGTCGTCACGGCGACCGCTGCGCAGGCCCGCCTCGACGTGACCGACGACGAGCCGGCGATGGAACGCGGCGAGCGAGGCGCCCATCGCGCTCGTCGTGTCGCCCTGGACCACGACGGCCGCGGGGACGGCGCGCTCCCAGTGGTCGTCGATCGCCGCCACGACGCGAGCCGCGAGATGGTTCAGACCTTGGCCGTGGCGCATGACGTCCAGGTCCGCGACGACGTGGTCGGCGAGACCGAGCGGCTCGAGCAGCGCGTCCACCATCTCCCGGTGCTGGCCCGTGAGCACGACGCGTGCCGCCGCCCCTCGCTCCCGCAGCGCCCGGACGACCGGCGCGAGCTTGATCGCTTCGGGTCGGGTGCCGAGGACCACGTCGATCGCGACGCCGTGCGGGTGCGCGCCCATCGCGGGATCGCGTGGGCGGTCAGTAGGACGCGACGGGCAGGAACGTGAAGACGCGCCGCGGGAGCAGCCGACCGGACACGCGGTACGAGCGCCCCGGCTCGAGGACGGCCCGCATCCGGTGCGTGAACGCGTGACCCGCGAACCTCGCGCGCAGGACGAGCGTGTAGTCGCCGCGCCGCAACCTCAGTCGCCGGCGGTACGTGCCGGCCGCGCCGGTCGTGAGCGAAGCGACCGTCCGCCCGCCGCTCGACAGGCTGAGCCTGGCTCGCGCGATCGGCTGGCCCGTCGGGCCGGTGACGCGCCCGTAGACGAGCTCGGGCCCGGTGGGCGCGCGACGCGTCGACTGCATCGTCACGGCGAACGCGGTGCGCGTCGGCGCGACGACGTAGACGGCGACGAAGCCGAGCACGACGCACGACGCGAGCGCCGCGGCGAGGCTCCGGACGAGGCGGCGGCGTGCGCTCCGGGCGGGCGTTGGCTCCTGGTGTCGCATTGATCGGGCTCCTCCGTGCTCGACGTGCGGGCACGCTTGGTGGTCAAGATGACGCCGAGGGTGATGCTACGGATAGGTAGCGCTACCGTCAAGTAGCACCAGGGGACGCGCCCGGCTGCCGGCGCACCTCCGGCTCCCACCGCCCGTCGCTGCGCCACGCGCACAGCTCGACGAGCGCGTCGCCGTCGCCCCACAGCTGCACGCCGACGCCCTCGCCGATCTCGGCGGACGCGGGCGTCGCGAAGACGAGCACGCAGCTCGCGCGCCCGTGCGCGCCGCCCGGGACCGCGACGCGCACCTCGGCGTGGCCGGACGCGACCTCGGCGACGACGCGCTCGGCGCCGTCCGGTCCGAGCACGGCGAGTCGCCGCGTCCGGACCTCGTGGCCCAGCGCGTCGAGCGCGTGCTCGAGCGCGTCGAGGCGCGCCACGTCCCGCCGGCGCCGCGAACCGCTCATGTGCTCCGGCCGATCGTCGCCCGCTCGTGCTCGTGCTCGTGCTCGTGCTCGTGCTGGCGCACGGCTCCTCCCTCCGCCCGCGGTGTGCTCGTCCGGCGCGGGTGCGAGGAGTTGTAGCCCGGCGCTGTGACGCGCACCCGGGGCCCCCGCGGTTGCGGGGCCGCCGGCGGTCGGCGCCGGGGCCGCTAGCGGCCGGCTTCGGCAGCCGTCCGGCCGCCCACGAGCTCGATCGGGTCGGCACCGAGGCGGGCGGCGATGCGCTCGACGGACTTCAGCGTAAGGTTGCGCTCGCCGCGCTCGATCCCGCCCATGTACGTGCGGTGCACGCCGAGGGTCTCCGCGAACGCCTCCTGGCTCAGCCCGAGCGCTTCCCGGCGCGCGCGGAGCCGGCGCCCGAGCGCCCGCTGGAGGTCACCTTCCACGGGCCCGACCATGTCCCGCTGCTACTTGACGGTCTACATACCGATGAGTAGCGTCACGACCCATGGGGCCCGTTACGACCGGACGGGTGGCGGCATTGACCGGCCCGGCCGGCGCGCCGGGAGGGCGCGGGTATGAGCGCCGTGCCCGCGACCCGCGGCGGCGGGGACCCTGCGGACGCCGCGCCCGCGGGCGCGCTTCACGGCGCCGACGACCGGATGGCGCGACTCGTCAACGGGGCGATCCTGCGGCGAGCGGTCGCGCGGCGGGAGCTGCGCTGCGTGTACCAGCCGATCGTGGAGCTCGCAGGCGGAGCGATCGTCGGCGCGGAGGCGCTCGTGCGCTGGCAGCATCCGGAGCTCGGCCGCGTCGCACCGGCGGGCTTCGTCTCGGACGCCGAGCAGACCGGTGTCGTCGAGGTGCTGGGTCGCTTCGTTCTCGACGAGGCCTGTGCCGCGGCGCGCCGGTGGCCGCCCGGACCCCGCGGGCCGGTGCCGGTGTCGGTGAACGTCTCCCCGTACCAGGTGGGCGGCGGCGGGCTCGTCGCCGACGTCGAGCGAGCGATCGAGTCGAGCGGGCTCGACCCGGCCCGCCTCGTCCTCGAGCTCACCGAGAGCGCGGAGATCGGCGACGTCACGGGCGCCGCGTCGGAGCTCGCGGAGATCCGCTCGCTCGGTGTCGGGGTCGCGCTCGACGACCTCGGGCGGGGCTACTCGTCGCTGCTCCGGCTCGTGCGCCTCCCGGTCGACGCGGTGAAGATCGACCGGGAGCTCGTCTCGGGCATCTGCGGCGACCGCCACGCGGCCTCCGTGGTCCGCTCGATCGTCTCGCTCGCGCGGGCGCTTGAGATCGCGGCGGTCGCCGAGGGCGTCGAGACCGCCGCCGAGCGCGCACGCCTGATCGAGCTCGGCTGCACGCTCGGCCAGGGCTACCACTTCGCGAGGGCGATGCCGCCCGGAGCGTTCACGGCACGGCTCACGAGGTCGCGGTCGCGCTCCTGAGGTGGTCCAGGCGGGCATGCGTCCGCCTCGTCCCGGCGAGGCCCGGCGCGATCCGGCTCGGCCCGGTGACGCAGCAGCTCCCGGCTTCGCGGATCCGGACCGGATGGGCGCCTGCGCGGGGGAATGTCCGTAGGATGGTGC
This sequence comes from Acidimicrobiaceae bacterium, assembly GCA_027306925.1. GTDB lineage: Bacteria > Actinomycetota > Acidimicrobiia > Acidimicrobiales > Bog-793 > JAJZBW01. The sequence goes on from DAHUXW010000151.1 coordinate 6,678, forward strand.
GTGAAGGGCCGCGGTCCGGCGCGCACCGCGGGCGGGCCCGGGTGGGACGCAGGCGGGTGGCCGCGCGACGCGATGCCGGGAGGGCGGATGGCGACGAGCTCGGGCGAGTCCGGCGGTGACCTGGGCGAGGAGCGCGGGCTCGGCGCCGCCCCCGGGGGCGTCTCGGACGAGCCTTCGAGCTCCCGCGACGAGGGCGCGGCCGCGCAGCCGGCGGGGAGCCGAGCGAGCGTGCTGTGGGCGAGCGTCGTGGTCGCGCTCGTGGTCCTGCTCGCGCTCGCCGTGTTCATCCTCGAGAACGGCCAGCACGTGAAGGTCAGCTACTTCGGTGCGCACGGCTCGCTGCCGCTCGGCGTCGCGCTCCTGCTCGCCGCGGTGTTCGGCGGCCTCGTCGTGGTCCTCGCGGGCACCGTCCGCATCCTGCAGCTGCGCCGCCACGCGCGCCGCGAGCGGCGCTCGCACCGGAGGAGGGCGGGCCGGACGGACGCGGCGTGACCGTCGGGCACGGGCGCCGCAGCCCGTCGCACCCGTCGCACCCGCCGCGCGGGCGCGGGTGTGAGTGCCAGTAGGTAGTGTCCTCGATGTGGCGGACCAGGCGGACTTCGCATCCCAGGCGATGGACTACATGCCGTCGCTGTACTCGGCGGCCATGCGCATGACGCGCAACCCCTCGGACGCGGAGGACCTCGTCCAGGAGACGTACCTGAAGGCCTACCGCGCGTTCGGGCGCTTCCAGGAGGGCACGAACCTCAAGGCCTGGCTGTACAAGATCCTCACGAACACGTTCATCAACACCTACCGGGCCCGCAAGCGGCGACCCGAGATATCGGACGTGGAGGACGTCGAGGACCTCTACCTCTACCACCGCCTCGGCGGGGGCGCGGCGACGGGCCTCGGCCGCAGCGCCGAGGAGGAGGCTCTCGACCGGTTCACCGACGACGAGGTGAAGACCGCGATCGAGTCGCTCCCCGAGTCCTTCCGGATCGCCGTGCTCCTGGCGGACGTCGAGGGCTTCTCGTACAAGGAGATCGCCGAGATCGTGGACGTGCCGATCGGCACCGTCATGAGCCGTCTCCACCGGGGAAGAAGGGCGCTCCAGAAGGCGTTGGCTGAGTACGGGGCCGAGCGTGGCCTCGTGGACGTTCACCCGGGGTAGATGATGCAACCATGTGCGCGTGAGGGGCCGGGCGGTGGGGCGTCGGTCTACGGGGGCGTCGTCGACCGCCCGTTGCGGGGAGGTGCCCGATGAGCGACGGCGCGTTCGGTGGGGACGGAGCCGATGAGGAGCCCGAGGTGGCCGACTGCGAGGAGACGGTCCACCGCCTCTACCACTTCCTCGACGGCGAGCTGACCGAGGACCGGCGACTGGCCATACGCGCCCACCTCGACGACTGCGGACCGTGCGTCGACGTCCTCGGCTTCGAGGCGGAGCTTCGCCGGGTGGTCGCGGACCGGTGCCGCGACCGCGTCCCGGACCATCTGCGCGACCGAGTCGCGCGTCTCATCGACCACGAGCGCGTCGTGAGCGGCGGCTTGCCGGACTGATCCCGACCGTAGGTCGCCTGCGCTGCGGCCTAGGCTGCGCCTCGTGGCGCGTGACGAGGGACGATCGATGCCGGGGCCGGTCGCCTGGGACGTCGCCGAGCGGGTCGCGCGGACCGTGCTCTCGCAGGCCAAGTGGCCCGGGTCCACGTACCTCGGGCAGGCCGAGTCGGACTTCGCCGAGGCGAGCACGCTCGCGGAGTCGCTCGTATCCGACGTGACAGGGCTCCGGTCGTCCGCGGGCCCGACGCGCTCGGTCGTCACGGACCGGCTGGGCTGGGTCCAGGCGAACCTCCGCTCCTTCGAGCGGCTCCTCGTGCCGCTCGGCGAGCGGCTCGCCCGTGGCTCGGCGAAGTCGCGCCGGGCGCTCTCGCCGGCGAGCAGGTCGGCCGCGGGGGTCGAGGTCGGGCTTCTCCTCGCGTGGATGTCCTCGCGGGTCCTCGGCCAGTACGACATGCCCGCGGACGACGGGGACGGTGACGTCGTCTACTACGTCGTGCCCAACATCGCCGAGCTCGAGCGCCGGCACGGGTTCGAGCCGCGCGAGTTCCGCCTGTGGATCGCGCTCCACGAGGTCACGCATCGCATGCAGTTCACGGGCGTCCCGTGGCTGCGCGGCCACTTCCTCGGCCTCGTCGAGCGCGGGATCGAGGTCGGTGCACCCGACGGTCGCGTCGTGCTCGACTCGCTCGTGCGTGCCGCGTCGGAGCTGCGGGCGGGCCGGAACCCCCTCGCGGACGGCGGCATCGTCGGGCTGCTCGCGTCGTCCGAACAGCTCGTGACGTTGCGCGAGGCACAGGCGCTCATGAGCCTGCTCGAGGGCCACGGCGACGTCGTGATGGGGCTCGCCGGCGCCGGGTCGCTCCCCGGCGCCGAACGGTTCGCGGAGACGCTCCGCCGACGTCGCGAGAGCGCGAGCGGGATCGCGCGCACGATCCAGCAGGTCGTCGGCGTCGAGGCGAAGCTCCGCCAGTACGCGCAGGGCGAGCATTTCGTCGAGCGCGTCCTCGCCGTGGGCGGCGACGAGCTGTTCTCGCAGGTCTGGTCGGGGCCCGACGCGTTGCCGACGCTCGACGAGATCCGCGACCCCGACCGGTGGGTCGAGCGTGTGACCGAGGTCGCCCGCGCGCGTGCGTGACACCGGGTCCCGGCGGGCGGCACCGGGACCGGTGCTGAGCGGGCTCGTCGCGCCGATGCTCGCGCGCTGCACGTTCCCGTCTCGCGGCGCGCTGCTCGCGTGCGCGGTGTCGGGGGGAGCCGACTCGCTCGCGATGCTCGTGCTCGCGGTCTCGGCCGGCTGCCGGGTCACCGCCTACCATGTGGACCACGGCCTGCGGCGCGGCTCGGCGGACGAGGCGGACGTCGTCGCCGAGGCGGCGGAGCGGCTGCGCGCGGACTTCGTCGCCCTGAGCGTCGAGTGCGCCCTGGGCCCGAACCTCGAGGCGAGGGCGCGCGACGCGCGGTTCGCGGCGCTGCCCCGCGGCGCTGCGACAGGCCACACCGCGGACGACCAGGCCGAGACCGTCCTCGTGAACCTCCTGCGCGGTGCGGGACCGACGGGGCTCGCGGGGATGCGACCCGGTACCCGGCATCCGATCCTCCGCCTCAGGCGGCGCGAGACGCGGCGCCTCGTCGAGTCCGTCGGTCTCGCGGTAGTCGAGGACCCCTCGAACGGCGATCCGCTCCACCTGCGCAACCGCATCCGCCACGAGCTGCTGCCGCTCGCGGACGAGATCGCGCGCCGCGACCTCGTCCCGGTCGTCACCCGCCAGGCCGCGCTGCTCGCGGACGACGTCGACCTGCTCGAGGAGCTCTCGTCGGCGCTCGACCCGACCGACGCCCGCGCGCTCGCGTCCGCGCCCGTCCCGCTCGCGCGGCGCGCGGTGCGCCGCTGGATGCGCGACCTCTCGGGCACGGGGTACCCGCCGGACGCGGCGGCGGTCGAGCGCGTCCTCGCGGTCGCGCGCGGCGAGACGCTCGCGTGCGAGGTCACCGGCGGGCTCCGGGTCCGCCGGTCCCGCGGGGTCCTCTCCGCCGAGCCCGGGTTCCCGCCCGACGGCGAGGTCGGTGTGCCCGGCGCCCACGAGTAAGGTCGCGCCGGTGAGCACGAGCGGCGGACCCGTCGGCGCGTGCCCGGACGCGCCGGGGCTCGTTCTCGGCGACGTCGTGATCTCCGAGGCGCAGATCGCCGCGCGTATCGGCGAGCTCGCGGACGAGATCTCCCGCGACTACGCGGGGCGCCCGCCGCTGCTCGTCGGCGTGCTGAAGGGGGCGTTTGTCTTCATGGCGGACCTCGCGCGCGCGATCCGCCTCCCGGTCGAGATGGACTTCATGGCGGTCTCCTCCTACGGCACCGCGACGAAGACGAGCGGGATCGTGCGGATCGTGAAAGACCTCGACGCGGACCTCACCGACCGTCACGTCATCGTGGTCGAGGACATCGTCGACAGCGGGCTGACGCTCTCGTACCTGCGCAAGGGGCTCCTCGCCCGCGGTCCGGCGAGCCTCGAGGTCTGCGCGCTGCTCGTGAAACGCGACCAGCAGCGCGCCCGGCTCCACGTCGCGTACACCGGGTTCGAGATCCCACCGGAGTTCGTCGTCGGCTACGGCCTCGACGTCGCCGAGCGCTGGCGCAACCTGCCAGACATCCGCGTCGCTCGGCTCCCGGACGGGGGCGCGCCGTGATCGAGCCGGTGACCTCGCCCGGGATCGACCTCGCGCGCGCCGAGGCCGCCGTGCGCGAGCTGCTGTCCGCCGTCGGCGAGGACCCCGATCGCGACGGGCTGCTCGCGACCCCGCGCCGCGTCGCGTCGATGTACGCGGAGCTGCTCTCGGGCCTCCACGAGGACCCCGACCGCCACCTCCTCACGACGTTCGCCGCCGACCACGACGAGATGGTCATGGTGCGTGACATCTCGTTCGCGTCGCTGTGCGAGCACCACCTCGTGCCGTTCATCGGCAAGGCGCACGTCGCGTACGTGCCGAGCGAGACGGGCGCGGTGACCGGGCTGTCGAAGCTCGCGCGCCTCGTCGAGTCCCACGCCCGCCGCCTCCAGGTGCAGGAGCGGCTCACGACGGACGTCGCGGCGTCGATCGAGCGGATGCTGCGCCCGCGCGGCACGCTCGTCGTCATCGAGGCCGAGCACCTGTGCATGACGATGCGCGGCGTGCGCAAGCCGGGCGCGCTGACGATCACGTCCGCGGTCCGGGGCCTGTTCCGTGACGACCCGTCGACGCGCGCCGAGGCGATGGCGTTCGTCCGCGGTGCCCGCTGACGGGCGGTCGGCCGCGCCGCGCCCCAGCACCCGGGGCGCGGCCGACGCCGTAGGCTGTTGAGGTGCCTTGCCTGGTCATGGGTGTCGTCAACGTGACGCCCGACTCGTTCTTCGACGGCGGCCGCTACCTCGACCCCGACGCCGCGATCGCGCACGGGCTCGAGCTCGTCGCCGAGGGCGCGGACCTCGTCGACGTCGGCGGCGAGTCGACCCGGCCGGGTGCCGCCCCGGTCGCGCTCGGGGAGGAGCTCCGCCGGGTACTGCCGGTCGTCGAGGCGCTCGCGCCGCACGTGCGTGTCTCCATCGACACGACCAAGCGGGCGGTCGCCGAGGCGGCGGTCGAGCGCGGCGCGACCCTGGTGAACGACGAGTCCTGCACGCTCGCGGCGGTCGCGTCGGCCGCCGGCGTGGGCCTGGTCGTCATGCACATGCAGGGCACCCCGCGGGACATGCAGCGCGACCCGCGCTACGGCGACGTCGTCGCCGAGGTCCACGGCACGCTCGCGCGCGCGGCCGCCGCCGCGCGCGAAGCGGGCGTCGAGGAGGTCTACGTGGACCCGGGAATCGGCTTCGGCAAGACGACCGGGCACAACCTCGCGCTGCTGCGGGCGCTGCCCGAGCTCGTGGCCGCCGGCGAGCCCGTCCTCGTCGGCACGAGCCGCAAGAGCTTCCTCGGGCGCGTGCTCGCGGGCGAGGGCCGCTCGCCGCTGCCGCCCGAGGAGCGTCTCGAGGGATCGCTCGCGACCGCCGTGCTCGCGGCGTCGTCGGGGGTCGCGATGCTGCGGGTCCACGACGTGCGATCGACGGTCCAGGCCGTGCGGCTCGTCGGCGAGCCCGCCGGAGCGCTGCGTTGAAGGGCCGGTGGGCGGCCGGCATCATGCCCCGCAACTTCGCGTGGATCGTGAAGGACCGACTCGCGGTGAGCGAGCGACCTGGCGGCTACGCGCCGCACCACCGCCCGGTGCGCCGCCAGGAGGAGATCCTCTGGCTCGAGGCGCAGGGCTTCACCCGGGTCGTCTCGCTGCTGCCGTCCTCGCACAACCTCCACGCGTACGAGGAGCTCGGCCTGCCCGCGTCGCACTTCGGACTGCCGCCGCACGCGGACGTGCGCGAGGAGCTCGGCGTGCTCTACCCGGCGTTGCTCGCGTGGATCCGCGACGGTGAGCGCGTGCTCGTCCACCAAGAGGAGCTCGGCGAGCGTGTCGCCGGGGTCGTCGCGGGCTTCCTGTGCTGGTGCGGGCTGCTCCCCGACCCTCCGCGGGCGATCTACGCGGTCGAGCAGCTGCTCCGCCGCCAGCTCGGCTCGGCGGGCCGGTCGATCGTCGCGCTCGCGCCGCTCCTCGCGCCGCCGGCGGCACCCGCGCCGGCTCGCGTCACCGTGGTCATGGGCGACGTGCCGGACGCAGGCGACGCGCAGGCGGCTGCGACCGCGGGCGCGGAGGCGCCCGCCGCGAGCGCCACGGGAGGCGAGGCGTCCACGCCGCCGCCGCCGCGGAGGCCCCGGCGACGCGAGGACGCGCCCCCGGCAGGGGAGCGATGACCGACGCGATCGAGATCCGGGGGCTGCGCGTCCTCGGCGTCCACGGCGTCCTCGCGAGCGAACGGGAGCGGCCGCAGCCGTTTGAGCTCGACCTCACGGTCGACGCCGACCTCGCGCCCGCCGCGCTCGCGGACGACCTCGATGCGACCGTCGACTACGGCCGGCTCGCGGCCGTCGCGTCACGGGTCGTCGCGCAGGAGAGCTTCCAGCTGCTCGAGACGCTCGCGGACAAGGTCGCGTCCGCCGTCCTCGCGCACGACGCGCGGGTGGACGCGGTCACGGTCGTGCTCCGCAAGTCGAGGCCGCCGCTCCCGGTCGACCTGTCGAGCGTCGGCGTGCGGATCACGCGCCGCCGTGCCGCGCCCGGCGCCGCAGCGGCGCTCGGGTAACGCGGCGTGCGGGTCCACCTCGGCCTCGGGTCGAACCTCGGCGATCGCGACGCGTTCCTCGCGGCCGCGCTCGCCGCGCTTCGCGCGCTCGACCCCGCCCTCGCCGTGTCACCGGTGTACGAGACCGCGCCGGTCGGCGGGCCGCAGGACCAGGGCCCGTACCTGAACTGCGTCGTGCGCGTCGACGTCGACCTCGACCCGGCCGGGGTGCTCGCGCTCGCGCACGCGCTCGAGGCCGCAGCCGGCCGGACGCGCGACGTGCGCTTCGGGGCCCGCACGCTCGACGTCGACGTCCTGCTCGTCGAGGGCGTCGAGCAGGACGATCCCGAGCTCGTGCTCCCGCACCCTCGCATGTGCGAGCGGGCGTTCGTGCTCGCGCCGCTCGAGGACCTCGACCCCGCGCTCGTTCCCGGCGGGTGGCGGGACGCGCTCGGCGGCGCGGAGGCCGTCGCCCGGTCCGTGCGGCGGGTCGGGGCCTCGCAATGAGGCTCGTCGAGACCATCGGCGAGCTGCGCGCCGAGGTCGCGGAGCAGCGCCGGGCGGGCGCGGGCGTCGGGCTTGTCCCGACGATGGGAGCGCTCCACGCGGGGCACGCGTCGCTCGTGGAGCGGGCGCGCGACCGCCACGCGCTCGTCCTCGCGTCGATCTTCGTGAACCCGCTGCAGTTCGAGCGCCCGGACGACCTCGAGCGCTACCCGCGCGACCTCGAGCGCGACCTCGCGCTGCTCGAGCGCTCGGGGGCGCAGGTGTGCTTCGCGCCCGTCGCGAAGGAGATGTACCCCGACGGCGGGCCGATCGTGAGCGTCGACCCGGGCACGATCGGCGCGACGCTCGAGGGCGTGTCGAGGCCGGGCCACCTCTCCGGGGTCGCGACCGTCGTCGCGAAGCTGCTCTGCATCGCGACGCCCGACGCCGCCTACTTCGGCGAGAAGGACTTCCAACAGCTCGTCCTCGTGCGGCGGCTCGTGCGCGACCTGTCGATGCCGGTCGACGTCGTCGGCTGCGCGACCGTGCGGGAGCCGGACGGGCTCGCGACCTCGAGCCGCAACGCGCGGCTGTCGGTCGCGGGGCGTGCGGCGGCGACCGTGCTGCACCGCGCGCTCCTCGCGGGGAGTGCCGCGTGGCGCGCGGGTCGGGGCCCCGGCGGGGCCGAGACCGTCGCCGCGCAGGAGGTGCGCGCGGAGCCGCTCGCGACGCTCGACTACACGGCGGCAGTCGACGACCGGTTGACGCGGCTCGCGGCGCCGGCGCCGGTGACCGGCGTGACCGGGCCGTTCCGCCTGCTCGTCGCGGCCACGGTCGACGGCGTCCGCCTCGTCGACAACGTCGAGGTCCCGTCGTGAGCGACGCACCCGGTCCCGAGGTGGGCGGCGCACCCGGCGCGACGGGGCCGCGACGCGCGGACGTGCTAGTCGTCGGGAGCGGTGTCGCGGGGTGCTTCGCCGCGGTCCGGCTCGCCGCTCGAGGCGTGGCGGGCGTCGCGGTGCTCACGAAGGGGAGGCTCGAGGACTCGACGACCCAGTGGGCCCAGGGCGGCATCGCCGCGGTGATGAGCGACCGGACCGACTCGACCGAGAGCCACCTGGCCGACACGCTGCGCGCGGGCGCCGGGCTGTGCGACGAGTCCGCGACCCGGATCCTCGTCGAGGAGGGTCCCGAGCGCGTCGCCGAGCTCATCGGGCTCGGCGCCGTGTTCGACCGCACCGCCGACGGCGAGCTCGAGCGAGCGCTCGAGGGTGGGCACTCTCGCCCGCGCGTCGTCCACGCGGCGGGCGCCGCGACCGGCGCCGAGGTCGCCCGGGCGCTCGGCGCCGCGCTCCGCGAGAGCGTCGCGGCCGCGTACGAGGGGTGGATGGTGCTCGACCTCGTCGTCGAGCACGGGCGGTGCGCGGGCGTCGTCGCGCTCGCCCCGGACGGCACGGTGGAGCGCGTCCTCGCGCGCCACGTCCTGCTCGCGACCGGCGGCGCGGGGCAGCTGTTCGCGGTTACGACGAACCCGCCCGGCGCGACCGGCGACGGCGCGGCGATGGCCCTTCGCGCCGGGCTCGGCCTCACGGACGTCGAGTTCGTGCAGTTCCACCCCACCGCGCTCCACGTGCCCGCGCTGCCGCGCCCGCTGCTCTCGGAGGCGCTCCGCGGCGAGGGCGCCGTGCTCCGCGGGCTCGGCGGCGAGCGCTTCGTCGACGAGCTCGAGCCCCGTTACGTCGTGAGCCGGGCGATCGCCGCGCAGATGGCCGCCGACGGCACGGACCACGTGCTGCTCGACGCGACGTCGGTCGACGACTTCGCCGAGCGGTTCCCCTCGCTCGCGAAGGCCCTCGGCGAGGTCGGCCTCGACCCCGCGCGCGACTGGCTGCCCGTCGCGCCCGCGGCCCACTACATCTCGGGCGGGCTGCTCACCGACCTCGACGGCGCGACCGTGCTCCCGGGCCTGTGGGCCGCGGGCGAAGCGGCGTGCAGCGGGGTGCAGGGCGCGAACCGCCTCGCGTCCAACTCGCTGCTCGAAGGGCTCGTGTTCGGCCGGCGCGTCGCGGACGCGATCTGCGACGGGCGCGAAGGGCCCGAGCCGACCGGGGCGCTCGCGGCGCGGGACGCGCCGGCCCCGTTCGTCGCGGTCCGCGCGCTCGCGCTCGAGGGCGCGCGCCCGCGGCCGAGCGGCCCCGCGTCGAAGATCACGGTGCTCGAGGCGCGACGCTCGCTGCAGCGTTCCTTCAGCGAAGGTGCGGGCGTCGTGCGGAGCGCGGCGTCGCTCGCGGCGACCCGCCGCGCGCTCGACCAGGCGGCGCGCGTGCTCGGGACGCTCGACGCGTCGAGCTGCGCGCCACGCGAGCTCGTCGAGCTCGCGAATCTCGTGACGCTCGGCTCGGCGGTGCTCACGGCCGCGGAGCACCGCGAGGAGAGCCGCGGGGCGCACGTCCGCTCGGACTTCCCCGACGAGCGCGAGGCATTCCGCCGCCGCTTCGAGGTGTCCGGCGCCGTCGCCGCGCTGCCGGTGCTCGGGCGGTGACCGGAGCGCCGCCGCACGGCGGCAGGGACGACCTCCACCCGCCGCGGCTCGCGGTGCGACAGGCCGTCGCGATCGCGCTCGCCGAGGACGTGCTGCCCCTCGGCGACATCACGGCGTCGCTGCTCCCCGTCGGGGCTGCCGGGCGCGCCGCGTTCGTCGCGCGGCGCCCCGGCGTCGTGGCCGGCACGGCGTGCGTCGTCGAGGTGTGCGCGCTCGTCGACCCCGCGCTCGAGTGCTCGGTCGAGCTGGACGACGGCGCCGAGGTCTCGGCCGGCGGCGTCGTCGCGCGCGTGGAGGGCCCGTTCCGCTCGCTGCTCGTCGCCGAGCGCACGGCGCTCAACTTCCTCTGCCACCTCTCGGGCGTCGCGACGTCGACGAGGCGCTACGTCGAGCTCGCCCGCGCGGCCAACCCCTCGACGCGCGTCTGGGACACGCGAAAGACGACGCCCGGTCTGCGCGCCCTCGAGAAGGCGGCGGTCCGCGCCGGCGGTGCGGTGAACCACCGCGGGAGCCTCTCCGAGGGCGTGCTCGTGAAGGACAACCATCTCGGGGGCGTTTCGATCGAGGACGCCGTCGCCCGCGCGCTCGCGCGCTGGCCCGGCCGGATGGTCGAGGTGGAGTGCGACCGGCTCGACCAGGTCGCGGTCGCGGTCGCGGCGGGCGCGACGCTCGTGCTCTGCGACAACATGTCGCCCGAGGACGTCGCGCGGGCCGTCGCGATCGTGCGGGCGCACCCGCGCGGCGCCGCGGGCGCGGTGCTCGTCGAGGCCTCGGGCGGGGTCGACCTCACGACCGTCGCGGACTTCGCCGCGGCGGGCGCGGACGTCGTGTCCGTCGGGGCGATCACCCACTCCGCACCCGTGCTCGACATCGGCCTCGACCTCGAGATCGACGGGTGACCGCCGGGCTCGCAGCCGTGGGCGCACGGCGCGCGGGCGGTGCCCCGCCGTCGCGGGCCGCGTCTCGCCCCGGTTGGCCCGCCGGGATCGGGTAGACCAGTACGCCATGCTGCTCGCGCTCGACGTCGGCAACACCCAGACGGTCATCGGTGTCTTCGACGACCGCACGGACGGCGCGCACGCGCGCGACCGCGTGGACGGGGAGCTCGCCGGGCTCGCCCACCACTGGCGGATCGCGACGGTTGCCGAGCGCACGGCCGACGAGCACGCGCTCCTCGTCGCCGACCTGCTCCGCCTCGCGGGCATCCACGCGCCCGGGCGGGTCTCCGCGGCCGCCGGCCCTCCGCCCGGCTCCGCGGGCGTCGTCGACGGCGTCGTCGTCTCCTCCTCGGTCCCGTCCGTGACCGTGGCGCTGCGGCTTGCGGTCGAGAGCTGGTTCGACGTGCCGCTCGTGGTCGTCGGACCCGGGGTGAAGACGGGCATGGCGATCCTCTACGACGACCCGCGGGAGGTCGGGGCCGACCGCGTCGTGAACGCGGTCGGGGCGATCGACCTCTACGGCGGGCCGGCCATCGTCGTCGACCTCGGGACCGCGACGACGTTCGACGCGATCTCGGGCGTCGGGGAGTACCTCGGCGGCGCGATCGTGCCCGGGATCGAGATCTCGATGGACGCGCTGTTCGAGCACGCGGCCGCGCTCCGGCGCGTCGAGCTCGTCGCCCCGGCCGTGACGATCGGCCGCTCGACGGTCGAGTCGATGCAGGCCGGCGCGATCTACGGCTACGCGGCGCTCGTCGACGGCCTGTGCCGCCGGATGCAGCGCGAGCTCGGGCCGGCGACGATCGTCGCGACGGGGGGGCTCGCGTCGCTCATCGCCCCGCACACCGAGACCGTCGAGCACCACGAGCCGTGGCTCACGCTCCACGGCCTGCGCCTCGTCTACGCGCGCAACGGGGTCGCCGCCCCCCCCGCAGCCGCGCCGGCCCGCACGCGGGCGCCGAGGTGAGCGCGACGGCCGAGCCTCCGTACCGGTTCCCGGGAACCGTCGCGATCGCGGCCGCGGTCGCCGGCCACGAGCAGCTCGCGCCCGGCGAGTCCTCCGGCACGGTCGTCACGGTCGCCGGGCGGGTCATGCTCTCGCGCCCGCAGGGGCGGCTCGCGTTCGCGGAGCTCCGCGACTGGACCGGCGCGGTCCAGCTGTTTGCGCTCGCGGCGACGACAGAGCGCTTCGAGGAGCTCACGCGCCTCTCGCTCGGCGACTGGATCGGCTGCACGGGCGAGGTCGTCCGCACGAAACGCGGGGAGCTCTCGGTCGAGGTCGCGACCTGGACCCTGCTCGCGGCGACCCGGCACGGCTTCGGCGACAAGTGGCGCGGCGTCCACGACGTCGACCTCCGGTACCGCCAGCGGGAGGTGGACCTCTGGGCGAACGAGCGCGTGCGTGAGACGTTCCTGCTCCGCTCGAAGGTGGTGGCCGCCATCCGGCGCCGCCTCGACGCGCGCGGCTTCGTCGAGGTCGAGACCCCGGTGCTCCAGCCGCTCCCCGGCGGGGCGAACGCCCGCCCGTTCGTCACGCACTTCAACGCGCTCCACGCGGACTTCTACCTGCGCGTCGCTCCGGAGCTCTACCTGAAGCGGCTCGTGGTCGGCGGCTTCGAACGCGTCTACGAGCTCGGGCGCGACTTCCGCAACGAGGGCCTGTCGCCCCGGCACAACCCCGAGTTCACGATGCTCGAGGCCTACCAGGCGTACGCGGACTACGGCGACATGGCCGAGCTCGTCGAGGACCTCGTGGCGGGTACCGCGGCGGAGCTGCTCGGGACGACCGAGATCGAGTTCCAGGGACGCCGCGTCGACCTCGCGCCGCCGTGGCGGCGCGCGAGCCTCGCCGAGGTCGTCTCCGAGGTCACCGGCGAGGAGTGCGATCTCGCGATGGGGCGCGACGCGCTCGCGGCCGTCGCCGGCCGGCTCGGCGTCGAGGTCGACGCGGCCTTCGGCGCGGGCCGGATCCTCTACGAGATCTACGAGCGGACGACCGAGCACGAGCTCACGGGCCCGGTCCACGTGATGGACTACCCTGTCGAGGTCTCCCCGCTCGTGCGCGCGCACCGGTCGAAGGACGGCGCGGTCGAGCGCATGACGCCGATCGTGGGCGGGCGCGAGATCGCGGAGATCTACAGCGAGCTGTGCGACCCGGACGTGCAGCGCTCGCGGCTCGTCGCGCAGGCGGCCGCACGCGAGGCGGGCGACGACGAGGCGATGGTCGTCGACGAGGAGTTCCTCCGCGCGCTCGAGCACGGCATGCCGCCGACCGGCGGCATCGGGCTCGGCATCGACCGGCTCGTCATGCTCTTCGCCGACCTGCCCACGATCCGCGAGGTCCTGCTCTTCCCCGCGCTCCGGCTCGACCGCCCCGCTGAACTGGGCGAGGAGGACGGCGAGGACGCCGCGTCCGACGCGCACGGCCTCGCACCGGGCTCCTAGGCGCGCGCACGGGACGTGCGCCGCGGTCGGCCGTTCGGGACGTGCGCCGCGGCGCCCACCCGCCGCCTTCGCGGGGAGCGCCTCAGCTCGCGAGCGCGCGGGTCGAGCGCTCGAGGTCCTCGAGCAGGTTGAGCCCGAGCCGCTCGAGCGCGGCGGGCACGGGCCCGTCGCCGAGCCCGCGGGCCGCGTCGATCGCCTCGACCGCGTAGCGCCGGGCCGCACGGCTCGCGGCGGCGATCCCCGGGGAGCCCGCGACGAGCGCGCGGGCGTCGTCGACCTCGCTGCCGGAGAGCGGGCGCCCGAGGAGCGAGCGGAGCTTGGGGCCGACCGTGTCGTCGCCGAGCGCGCGCTGGACGGGAAGCGTGTAGATCCCCTCCGCGAGGTCCTGGCCGGGTGGCTTGCCGAGCTCCTGCTCGGACGCGAGCACGTCGAGCACGTCGTCGCGGATCTGGAAGACCATGCCGAGGCACTCGCCGAAGGTCGTCAGCCGGTCGACGTCCTCGCGCGGCAGCCCGGCCGTGATCGCGCCGATCCGGCACGCGGTCGACATGAGGGCTCCGGTCTTGTTCGCAATCGTCGAGAAGTACTCGGCCTCGGTCCGCTCGACGCGGTACGCGGCGCGCACGTCCGAGACCTGGCCCTGGCAGAGGCGCCCGAGCGTCGACGCGAGCAGCTGGGCGACCTCGGAGCCGAGGCTCGCGGCGATCTCGGCCGACCGGGCGAGCAGGAAGTCGCCCGCGACGATCGCGAGCAGGTTCCCCCATCGGGCGTTCACGCTCACGACGTTGCGCCGGCGCGTCGCCTCGTCCATGACGTCGTCGTGGTAGAGCGAGGCGAGGTGGACGAGCTCGACGGAGACCGCGCCGAGCAGGGTGTCGTCGCTCGCGGCGTGCCAGTCGCGCGGGCCGGGCCCGAGCGATGCCGCCGCGAGCGTGAGGGCCGGGCGGAGGCGCTTGCCGCCGGCGTCGATGAGGTGCGTCGCGATCTCGTCGAGGAACGGGTCGCCGAGCACGACGACGCGCCGAATGCACTCCTCCAACCTCACGAGCTCGGCGTCGGGCACCGCAAGCGCGAAGAGTTCCGGCGCGTTCACTGTCCTGCACGATACGCCACCCGGTCGGGCGGCAAGAAACCTCCAGGTGGACGGCACTTTCCACGCCCGGGGCACGCCGGGCGCCCAGCCGGGGCAGGTCGGTGCCAAGTCGCGGGACCCGCTCGATAGACTGAGGCCCAGGCGCAACCGTCGAGGGAGTCCGAGTTGTTCGAGCGATTCACTGATCGGGCACGAAGGGTGCTGGTCCTGGCCCAGGAGGAAGCCCGTCTCCTGAACCACAGCTTCATCGGGACCGAGCACATCCTGCTCGGCCTGATCCACGAGGGCGAGGGTCTCGCCGCGAAGGCGCTCGAGTCGCTCGGGATCTCGCTCGAGGCCGTGCGCGAGAAGGTCGAGGAGACCATCGGCCCCGCCGGCTCGGCCCCGACCGGCTCCCCGCCGTTCACGCCCCGTGCGAAGAAGGTCCTCGAGCTCTCGCTGCGCGAGGCGCTCCAGCTCGGTCACAACTACATCGGGACCGAGCACATGCTCCTCGGGCTCGTGCGCGAGGGCGAGGGCGTCGCGGCCCAGGTGCTCCAGAGCCTCGGGGCCGACCTCCCGCGCGTCCGCCAGCAGGTCATCCAGCTCCTGAGCGGCTACCAGGGCCGGGAGACCGCGAGCGCGGGCACGGGCGGCTCGTCCGGCCAGGAGGTCCCCGCGGGCTCCCCGGTGCTCGACCAGTTCGGGCGCAACCTCACCCAGCTCGCCCGCGAGCACAAGCTCGACCCGGTGATCGGGCGCGACCGCGAGATCGAGCGGCTCATGCAGGTGCTGTCGCGCCGCACGAAGAACAACCCCGTGCTCATCGGCGAGCCGGGCGTCGGCAAGACCGCGATCGTCGAGGGGCTGTCGCAGCAGATCGTCGCGAACGACGTGCCGGAGACGCTGAAGGGCAAGCAGCTCTACACGCTCGACCTCGGCGCGCTCGTCGCCGGCAGCCGGTACCGGGGCGACTTCGAGGAGCGGCTGAAGAAGGTCCTGAAGGAGATCCGCACCCGAGGCGACACGATCCTGTTCATCGACGAGCTCCACACGCTCGTCGGCGCGGGCGCCGCCGAGGGGGCGATCGACGCCGCGTCGATCCTGAAGCCGATGCTCGCCCGCGGCGAGCTCCAGACCATCGGCGCGACGACGCTCGACGAGTACCGCAAGCACCTCGAGAAGGACGCCGCGCTCGAGCGGCGCTTCCAGCCGATCAAGGTCGAGCAGCCGTCGCTCGAGCACACGATCGAGATCCTGAAGGGCCTGCGCGACCGCTACGAGCAGCACCACCAGGTGACGATCACGGACCAGGCGCTCGTTGCCGCGGCGAACCTCGCGGACCGCTACATCTCGGACCGCTACCTGCCGGACAAGGCGATCGACCTGATCGACGAGGCCGGGAGCAGGCTGCGCATCCGCCGCATGGCGACGCCGCCCGACTACCGCAAGCTCGAGGAGGACATCAGCAGGATCCGCCTCGAGAAGGAGGCCGCGCTCGAGAAGCAGAACTTCGAGCAGGCGAAGCGCCTCGCGGACCAGGAGACGGCGAAGCTCGAGCGGAAGACCGCGATGGAGCAGGAGTGGCGCTCCGAGGGGATCGACCTGTTCGACGTCGTCGACGAGGACGTCATCGCGGAGGTCCTCGCGAACTGGACGGGCATCCCGGTCTACAAGCTGACCGAGGAGGAGACCGCGAAGCTGCTCCGCATGGAGGACGAGCTGCACAAGCGGATCGTCGGCCAGGAGGACGCGATCAAGGCGCTCTCGCGGGCGATCCGCCGCACGCGCGCCGGGCTGAAGGACCCGAAGCGCCCGAGCGGCTCGTTCATCTTCCTCGGGCCGACCGGGGTCGGCAAGACCGAGCTCGCGAAGGCGCTCGCCGAGCTGCTCTTCGGCGACGAGAGCTCGCTGATCCAGCTCGACATGAGCGAGTACATGGAGAAGCACACCGTGTCGCGGCTCGTGGGCTCGCCCCCCGGCTACGTCGGCTACGAGGAGGGCGGCCAGCTCACCGAGGCAGTCCGCCGCAAGCCGTTCGCCGTCGTGCTGTTCGACGAGGTCGAGAAGGCCCACCCGGACGTGTTCAACGCGCTGCTCCAGATCCTCGAGGACGGCCGCCTCACAGACGCGCAGGGGCGCACGGTCGACTTCAAGAACACCGTGCTGATCATGACCTCGAACCTCGGCACGGCCGACCTGCGCAAGGCCACGCTCGGCTTCGCGAAGACCACCGAGGCCGTGACCTACGAGCGAATGAAGGCGAAGGTCCAGGAGGCCCTGAAGGGCCACTTCCGTCCGGAGTTCCTGAACCGGATCGACGAGGTCATCGTCTTCCACGAGCTGCAGATGAGCGAGGTCACCGAGATCGTGGACTTCATGATCCGGCGCGTGCGCGAGCAGCTCGACAGCCAGGGCATCGGCCTCGAGCTCACGCGCAACGCGAAGGAGCTCGTCGCGAAGAAGGGCTACGAGCCGGCGCTCGGCGCCCGCCCGCTCCGCCGTGCGATCCAGCAGCTCATCGAGGACCCGCTCTCCGAGCGGATCCTCTGGAAGGAGTTCCGGGTCGGCGAGACGATCATCGTGGACGCCGAGGGCGACGAGATCGTGTTCCGCGCCGTCGAGGGCCTCGAGCCCCCGCCGGTCGAGCTCGCAGGGGCCGGAGCCGACTCCTAGGCCCCCGCGGGGCCTTCGTGCGCGGCGACCGGGAGACTGGGACGCTCCGGCGAGGTGGCACAGCCGCCCCGTAGTGTCGGGCGCGTGAGAGAGCGGACCGTCCACCGGTGCGGGGAGTGCGGCGCGACCCACCCGCGGTGGGCGGGGAAGTGCGCGCAGTGCGGCGCCTGGAACTCGCTCCGCGAGGAGGAGGTCCGCCGGCCGACCGGCCGGAGCGCCGCCGCTCCGGGCTGGGCCGGGCGAGCGGACGCGGCCGCGCCGACCGTCGCGCTCGCGGACGTCCCGCTCGACGGTGGCGCGCCGAGGCCGACCGGCGTCGCCGAGCTCGACCGCTCGCTCGCCGGCGGGCTCGTGCCGGGCTCGGTGACCCTCGTAGGCGGGGAGCCGGGTGTCGGCAAGTCGACGCTGCTCCTCCAGCTCGCCGCCGCGTGGGCGGGCCGCGGTGGCAGCGCGCTCATCGTCGCGGCCGAGGAGTCCGCCGAGCAGGTGCGCCGCCGCGCCGAGCGCCTCGGGGCCGCGGTCCCCGGCGTCTCGATCGTCGCGACCACGTCGCTCCCGGCGGCCCTCGAGGCGGCCGAGCGCGCCGAGCCGGACCTGCTCGTCGTCGACTCGATCCAGGCGATCGCCGATCCCGCCGTCGGTGCCGGCGGCGGGAGCGTCAGCCAGATGCGGGAGTGTGCGGCCGCGCTCGTCCACTTCGCGAAGTCGCGCCGCGTGGCGACCGTCCTCGTCGGCCACGTGACGAAGGACGGCGCGCTCGCCGGGCCGAAGGTGCTCGAGCACCTCGTCGACACCGTGTGCAGCTTCGACGGCGAGCGCCACCACGCGCTGCGGATCCTCACGGTCGCGAAGCACCGCTTCGGGCCGACCGGCGAGCTCGGCGTGTTCGAGATGACCGAGCACGGTCTCGACGGCGTCGGCGACCCGAGCAGGCTGCTGCTCGGCGACCGCCGCTCGGGCGTCGCGGGCAGCGTCGTCGTCCCGGTCCTCGAGGGGCGCCGTCCGATCCTCGTCGAGCTCCAGGCGCTCGTCGCCCGGAGCCCGCTCCCGACGCCCCGGCGGACCGTCCAGGGGATCCCGCCGGGTCGTCTCGCGCTCGCGCTCGCCGTGCTCGAGCAGCGGGCCGGCTGCTCGCTCGCGACGATGGACGTCTTCGCGTCCGTCGTCGGTGGCGTGAAGGTCGCGGAACCCGCGATCGACCTCGCGCTCGGCCTCGCCCTCGTGAGCGCCGCCACGGGGGTCCCGCTCGGTGCCGACCTCGTCGCGTGCGGCGAGGTCGGGCTCGCGGGCGAGCTCCGCCAGGTCGTCCACACCGAGCGCCGGCTCATGGAGGCCGGTCGCCTCGGCTTCGTTCGCGCGTGCGTCCCCCCGAGCGCCCCCGACCCGCCCCCGGGCA